>DASSWB010000050.1:0-20307 GCA_035705495.1 Salinimicrobium sp.
GCGAATGAATATTTAAATCATTTTTTCAATTCGGAAAAAACCGGTTTTGGAGCCGACTTCACGCCGACTTTCAAAGTTTCCGTGGGTTCCAACTATTTTTTTGAAATCGCAAAATTGCGTGCACTCCGAAAATTGTACGCCACAATTGCTTCGGAATATAATGTAAATACCAATTGTATCATACTCGCGCAGCCAACAAAACGCAACAAAACTTTATACGATTACAACGTCAATCTCTTGCGCACAACAACAGAATGTATGAGTGCGATATTGGGTGGCGCAGATGCAATTTGCAACATGCCTTATGATGCTTTGTATCACAAAAACAATGAATTTGGAGACCGAATTGCACGAAACCAACTTCTGGTTTTAAAAAATGAAAGTTATTTCGAAAAAGGAGAAAATCCGGCGGAAGGCGCTTATTACATCGAAACTTTGACCAATCAACTTGCAGAAAAGGCATTGGAAATTTTTAAAGAGTTGGAAAAATCGGGAGGATTTCTTCAGCAGTTGATTGATGGAAACATTCAGAAAAAAATAAAGGAAAGCGCAGAAAAAGAACAAGATCAATTCGACCAAGGAGAGATTATTCTTGTCGGCACCAATAAATATCAAAATCCCGAAGACAGAATGAAGCAGGATTTGGAACTTTTTCCATTTCTAAAAAAGAATCCGCGCAAGACTTTGATTCAACCAATTTTAGAAAAAAGGTTATCGGAAAAGCTTGAGCAGAAACGGTTGGAAAAAGAAAACTAACCACCGTTTTTTTGGTATATTTGAATTAAAGGAAAGCTATTATGAAAACGATAAAACAAACCGTGAAAGTGAAGAACAAAAAAGTTTCCATTACACTACCGGACGATTTTAATGACCAAGAAGTTGAAGTTATCATTCTTTCCAAAGAAGATGATTTTGTTTTGACAGACGAACAAAAAATGATTTTGGATGAACGTCTTAATGAACCAGATGAAAATTACATTCCTATGAAAGAATGTATTGAGGATTTGAGAAAAAAATATGGAATACGAAGTTGAGATTTTATTATCGTCCAAAATCCAAATTGCAAAAGCACTCGATTATTATTCAAAAATAAATGAATTACTGCCAGAAAAAATTTTGGAGCAATTGGATTTAGCATGTGACTATTTAGGAAAAAATCCTTATTTCCAAAAAAGGTATAAAAATGTTAGAAACATACCGATAGAAATTTTTCCTTATATCCTCCTTTTCTCAGTTGATGAAGACAGAAAATTGGTCAAAGTTATTTCTTGTTTTCAAACTTTTCAAGATCCAAAAAAATACCCAAAATAATTTATTGATAAAAAGAAGAACATTTGAGTGCGATTTAAAATATTTCCAGAATGAGCAGAAAAAACCTTCAACATATTATAATCAAACAAGAAGAAACCGAGGAGAAAGAACAGTTTGCGCACGAAAATTTTGCAGCTGGAATTGTGCCTTTTTTACGCGGACCGTATAGTACAATGTACGTTAAACGTCCGTGGACAATCAGGCAATATGCAGGATTTTCAACTGCAGAAGAAAGTAATGCTTTTTACAGAAGAAATCTTGCCGGCGGACAAAAAGGCTTATCCGTTGCATTTGATTTGGCCACACATCGCGGTTACGACAGTGATCACGAACGCGTGGTTGGCGACGTCGGAAAGGCTGGAGTGGCCATTGATTCGGTTGAGGACATGAAAATCCTTTTCGATCAGATTCCACTAGATAAAATGTCGGTTTCCATGACGATGAATGGAGCCGTTCTTCCCATTTTGGCATTTTATATTGTGGCTGCCGAAGAACAAGGCGTTAAACCCGAACAACTTTCAGGAACCATTCAAAACGATATTTTAAAGGAATTCATGGTGCGGAATACCTACATCTACCCGCCCACTCCGTCGATGAAAATTATATCGGATATTTTTGAATATTCTTCGAAGCACATGCCTAAATTCAACAGCATCAGTATCTCCGGATATCACATGCAAGAAGCCGGTGCAACCGCCGAAATAGAACTCGCTTATACGCTTGCTGACGGATTGGAATATATCAGAAAAGGACTGGATGCAGGAATGGATATTGACAGTTTCGCACCTCGACTTTCATTTTTCTGGGCAATTGGATTAGACCATTTTTCTGAAATTGCAAAGATGCGTGCTGCCAGAATGTTATGGGCGAAATTGGTAAAACAATTTAATCCGAAGGATGAAAAATCATTGATGTTACGTACGCATTGTCAAACCAGTGGATGGAGTTTAACCGAACAAGATCCTTTTAACAACGTAGCAAGAACTGCAATTGAAGCAGCCGCAGCAGCTTTTGGTGGAACCCAAAGTTTACACACGAACGCGCTTGACGAAGCCATTGCTTTACCAACCGATTTTTCTGCACGAATTGCGAGAAATACACAGCTTTATCTTCAGTTGGAAACAGGGATTACTAAAACCGTTGATCCTTGGGGAGGCAGTCATTTTGTAGAAGAACTGACGGAGAAAATTGCTGAAAAAGCTTGGGACTTAATTGAGGAAGTTGAAGAACTTGGCGGCATGACAAAAGCCATAGAAGCGGGAATTCCGAAGTTGCGGATAGAAGAAGCAGCTGCAAGAAAACAAGCCCGAATTGATAGTGGAAAAGATATAATTGTTGGTGTAAACAAATACCGACTCCAAAAAGAAGATGAAATCGTTACTTTGGAAGTCGATAATCAAAATGTAAGGAACCAGCAGATTGCACGTCTTGAAAAAATCAAATCAGAAAGAAATCCCGAGCATGTGAAATTGGCGTTGAACAATTTAACCGAAGCAGCACGCAAGGGAGAAGGAAATTTATTAGCTTTATCAATTGAAGCTGCGAGAGTCCGTGCGACTTTAGGCGAAATTAGTGATGCGCTGGAAGAAGTTTTTGGAAGATATAAAGCACAGATACAATCATTCAGCGGCGTTTATTCAAAGGAAATGGAAACCGATAATTCATTCAACAAAGCACGGGAACTTGCAAATAGATTTGCAGAACAAGAAGGCCGGCGGCCGCGGATTATGGTCGCAAAAATGGGTCAGGACGGACACGATCGCGGTGCAAAAGTAGTTGCTACCGGCTATGCCGATGTTGGTTTTGATGTTGATATTGGTCCGCTTTTTCAAACCCCAAAAGAAGCCGCAAAACAAGCCGTGGAAAACGACGTTCATATTTTGGGAATTTCATCTTTGGCGGCGGGGCATAAAACTTTGGTTCCGCAGGTGATAGAAGAACTAAAAAAGCTGGGGCGTGAAGATATTATGGTAATTGTTGGTGGCGTTATTCCTTCCCAAGATTATCAGTTTTTATTTGATGCCGGAGCCGTTGCAGTATTCGGACCTGGAACAAAAATCAGTGAAGCTGCGATACAGTTGTTGGAGATATTGGTGGATGAGTAGAAAAGAGGAATCTTTTCGGTTTTCCAAAATCCAAAAAATCGTATTTTAGTGAAAAACTTTTGTTGTAATTACCAAAAAATTATGCAAATAAAATTCCAATCCAAAGAAGAAAGTAAAAGATCACAGAAAGAAGCGTTCTTAAAACTTTCGGGAGGTGAGCGTGTGTGGAGATTTTTTCAACTTTGTGCGGAAGTCAATCAATTTCCCACAAAACGTAAAAATGAAAAAACTGGAAATTTTGTAATAGATTTTTCTAAGATCTCGAAAAAACAAGGCGGGAAATAGCTTTCAGACTTTTTTGAAACCCTGCAAAATAAATTCCCGTTTCAATATTTTTAAAACTGAAAGAATAATGTATTTTAGTGCGCTTTCATTTATGTTTAGATAAATGATATTTTCACTCTTTAATTCTTTCACTTTTAATTTTAAAAAATGGACCACACAAAAAAAATGCTTCGTGACGACGCTTTAGAAGGAAAAACCATTGTAGTTACTGGCGGTGGAAGCGGTCTCGGTAAAGCGATGACAAAATATTTCTTGGAACTCGGTGCCCAAGTGGCTATTACTTCACGCGATCTTGAAAAATTAAAAAATACAGCGAAAGAATTAGAAACGGAAACCGGGGGTACATGTTTGGCGGTACAATGTGATGTGAGGCATTACGATCAGGTTGAAAATATGATGAATGAAGTTCTTGGTAAATTTGGAAGTATTGATATTTTGTTGAACAATGCCGCCGGAAATTTCATTTCGCCTACCGAAAGATTAAGCTCGAATGCGTTTGATACCATTATCGATATCGTTTTAAAAGGAAGCAAAAATTGCACGCTCGCTTTTGGAAAATATTGGATTGAAAAAGGCGAAAAAAATAAAACCGTCTTAAATATTGTTACTACCTATGCTTGGACAGGTTCTGCTTATGTTGTGCCGAGCGCGACGGCAAAAGCCGGGGTCTTGGCAATGACGAGATCATTAGCCGTGGAATGGGCAAAATACGGAATTCGGTTCAACGCAATTGCACCAGGTCCCTTCCCAACAAAAGGTGCTTGGGATAGATTGCTTCCGGGCGATTTAAAAGAAAAATTCGACCTTGCCAAAAAAGTTCCTTTAAATCGTGTTGGTGATCACCAAGAATTGGCCAATTTAGCCGCTTATTTAGTTTCCGATTTTGCAGAATACTTAAACGGAGAGGTTATTACCATTGACGGAGGTGAATGGCTAAAAGGAGCTGGTCAGTTCAATTTGCTTGAGCAGGTTCCAGAACAAATGTGGGACATGTTTGAAGCCATGATCAAAGCGAAAAAAAGCTAAAACAGTTTTGTGCCTTGTTAAGATTCAGAAAGGATTCAGTTTAAATTCTCTGGTTTTAACAAAAAACTCTTTTTTAACGATATTTCGTAAACCTATAATTAATTGTATTTTTACCTCCTAAATAAAATGTTTTAATGGGTAAGATTATTGCCATTGCCAATCAGAAAGGAGGCGTAGGAAAAACTACAACTTCCGTAAATTTAGCTGCATCATTAGGAGTTCTTGAGAAAAAGGTTTTGCTCATTGATGCAGATCCACAGGCCAATGCCACCTCGGGATTAGGTATTGATGTGGAGTCTGTGGAATTCGGTACCTATCAGGTTCTCGAACATTCTATTAAAGCAGAAGAAGCCATTGTAAAAACAACTTCCCCAAATCTTGATATCATTCCGTCACACATAGATCTTGTCGCCATTGAAATTGAACTGGTTGATATGGAGCAACGCGAATATATGCTGCGGAAAGCGATTAGTCATTTACGAGACCAATATGATTATATTCTAATAGATTGCGCACCTTCTTTGGGACTGTTGACCTTAAATGCGTTATCCGCTTCAGATTCTGTTATCATACCTATTCAATGTGAATATTTTGCTTTGGAAGGGTTGGGAAAATTATTGAATACGATTAAAAGTGTTCAAAAAATCCATAATGAAAAATTGGATATTGAAGGCTTACTTCTTACCATGTACGATGCTCGTTTACGTTTGTCAAACCAGGTTGTTGAAGAAGTGCAAAAACATTTTAACGAAATGGTTTTTGAAACAATCATACAAAGAAATGTACGTTTAAGTGAAGCGCCCAGCTATGGTGAAAGTATCATTAATTATGATGCGGCAAGCAAAGGAGCAACCAATTATTTGAGTTTGGCGCACGAAATAATCAACAAGACAGTAAATTAATGGCGAAGGCAACGAAGAAACAAGCATTGGGACGCGGATTATCCGCATTATTGAAAGATCCACAAAACGATATACAAACTGCACAGGATAAAAATGCGGAAAAACTTGTGGGCAATATTGTTGAACTTGAACTTGACAGCATTGAAGTAAATCCATTTCAACCTCGTACCAGTTTTAACGAGGAATCTTTACGAGAACTGGCATCGTCAATACGTGAATTAGGTGTAATACAACCTATTACCGTTAGAAAAATGGATTTTAACCAGTACCAACTTGTTTCAGGTGAACGTAGGTTCCGGGCCTCGAAATTGATCGGTTTGAAAACCATTCCTGCTTACATCCGGATCGCCAATGATCAGGAATCTTTGGAAATGGCATTGGTTGAAAATATTCAACGTCAAGATCTGGATCCGATTGAAATTTCACTTTCTTACCAAAGATTGATTGATGAAATAAACCTTACCCAGGAACAATTAAGTGATCGGGTTGGGAAAAATCGTTCAACGATTGCGAATTACCTCCGACTCCTAAAATTGGATCCCATTATTCAAACCGGAATGCGGGATGGATTTTTGTCGATGGGACACGGAAGAGCTTTGATTGCTGTTGAAGACCAGCAAATGCAATTGGAAATCTATGAAAAAATCCTCGCAAAATCACTTTCCGTTAGGGAGACGGAAAAATTGGTAAGGGAAATAATTCAAGAGGATAGCGCTACTGATAATTCGGCAGCAAAACCAAATATTGGCACTTCCTTCAAAAAAGGAGTGAAAGAATTTACGGAACTTTTAGGTTCTAAAGTCGATGTGAAAGTGACAAAAAAAGGAAATGGTAAATTGATTATTCCATTTTCTTCGGAAGAAGATTTTCTTAGAATTAAAAAATTGATTCAAGGTGAGGACTAAGCATCTCATATTGTTTTTAGTTTTATGCCTTATTGCCTCCACCAATTATGCACAACAAGATTCATTGGCTATTGTTACCGAGAAGGTAGTCAATCAGGAAAATGTTGCTCATGATGATTATGATCCGTTAGCTCCTGCCCGTGCAGCTTTTTATTCGGCTGTTTTACCTGGTCTGGGACAAGCCTACAATGGGAGTTATTGGAAAATTCCCATTGCATACGCCGGAATTGGAGTCGGAATTTACTTTTACTCTGCTAATCAAAAACAGTATCACAGATATCGGGACGCCTACAAAAGGAGAATTGCCGGTTATAGGGATGACGAATTCATCAATGAAGATGGCAGCTTTTTGGTGAGCACCGAAGGGTTAATTGAAGCTCAAAAATTGTATCAACGGAACAAAGAGATTTCCATTCTTGTCACGATAGGTGTCTATATTTTGAATATTGTTGATGCCAATGTAGATGCTCATTTACGTCAGTTCAACGTGAGTGAGGATTTGTCGCTGAAACCTTCCCATGAGTTCAACGAGATTAATGGGAAAAATTCCTTCGGACTTTCTCTGAATTATAATTTTTAGCGCATGAAAATTGCACTTTTGGGATATGGAAAAATGGGAAAATCAATTGAAAAAATTGCTGTTTCTCGCGGACATGAAATTGTGGCTATTTCCGATTCCGAAAATCAGAAACCAGATTTATCTTCTGCCGATGTGGCGATAAATTTTAGTATTCCTTCCGCAGCCTTTGAAAACATTGCTTGGGCTTTTGAAAATAAAGTCCCGGTTGTTTCCGGAACCACTGGATGGCTTCAGGATTACGATAAAGCAGTAGCATTATGCAAGAAGAACGATTCCGCTTTTATTTATGCTTCCAATTTCAGTTTGGGTGTCAATTTGTTTTTTGAATTGAATAAAAAATTGGCCAAAATGATGAAAGCATTCAATGAATATTCGGTTTCCATTGAAGAGATTCACCATCTCCAAAAATTGGATGCTCCAAGTGGAACAGCCATAACACTTGCAGAACACATCATTCCGCAGTTGGATAAAAAAGGTTGGAGTTTGAACCAATCCGAAGCAAATAAAATTCCGATTTATGCGAAACGTGAAGAAAATGTGCCAGGTACGCACAGCATTTTTTATCATTCAAAAATCGATCAGATTGAAATAAAACATACCGCACATTCCAGAGAAGGTTTTGCAGTTGGCGCGGTGATCGCAGCAGAATGGCTTTTAAACAAAAAAGGAATTTTTCACATGACAGATGTTTTGGAATCATTGAAATAAAATGTAACATCTATTGATTTTGGAACACCAATTAACGAATAAAATTATACTGAAATGACAATAACAGAATGGTTTCTCTTTTTCCTGATCCTCCAAGTGATCCACTTTTTCGGAACATGGAGATTGTATATAAAAGCAGGAAGAAGAGCTTGGGAAGCCGCAATTCCGGTTTACAATGCTGTTGTATTGATGAAAATAATCAATCGCCCATGGTGGTGGGTAATCCTCATTTTTATTCCCATTGTCAACCTGATCATGATTCCCGTAATTTGGGTTGAAACAATTCGCAGCTTCGGAAGAAATTCAACAACAGATACGGTTCTCGTTCTTATCACTTTAGGCTTTTACATCTACTACATCAATTATGTTGTTGACGTTCAATATATTGAAGAAAGATCACTAAAACCACGCACGAGCCTCGGAGAATGGGTAAGTTCTATTTTATTTGCTGTGGTAGCCGCAACGATTGTCCATACTTATATCATGCAACCGTTTACGATACCTACTTCCTCGTTGGAAAAAACTTTATTGGTAGGAGATTTCTTGTTTGTGAGCAAATTTCATTACGGTGCGAGAACACCAATGACGACTATCGCTTTTCCGATGGTACATGATACAATTCCCGTGGTCAAAACAAAATCTTATTTGAATAAACCTCAATTACCCTATTTTAGATTTCCCGGTTTTGAAGAGATTGAAAGAAACGACATCGTGGTTTTTAATTGGCCTGTTGATACGGTTCGGAAATTCAGGGACAATTCTGGCATTCGGTACAACAAACCCATTGATAAAAAGTCGAATTACGTAAAACGGACGCTAGGTTTACCTGGAGATTCGTTGGAAATTATTGCAGGAAAAGTTTACATCAACGGAGAAAAAATCAATCTTCCAGATAGAGCAAAACCCCAGTATTCTTATATAGGAACAACAAAAGGTCAAGGATTTGATCCGAGGGTTTTATATGAATTGTACGATATTACCGATGGTTTTTCTTATGACCCAGAAACAAATCAGTTTGCCGTTTACGCTTTAACGGAAGAAGCTTATAATAACTTTAAAAATCATCCCAATGTCGCTTCCTTGGAACGGTTCGTAATTCCTGAAGGGGAAAAAGAAGGTAGATTATTCCCAAATAACGGGAAAATGAACTGGAATCAAGATTTCATGGGACCCATTTATATTCCACGTGAAGGAGCTACAGTTCCAATCGATATTAACTCAGTTGCTTTTTACAAGCAAATTATTGAGAATTATGAGGGTCGGGAAATGGGACTCGACAATAAAATTACGACCAACGGAACCACCGTTCTTTTAAATGGTGAACCTCTAACCTCCTATACTTTCAAACAGGACTATTATTGGATGATGGGAGATAACAGACACAATAGTGAAGATAGCAGATATTGGGGTTATGTTCCCGAAAATCATGTAGTTGGAAAACCAGTATTTATCTGGATGAGTCTTGACAGCAATGCCAGCGGACTTGATAAAATTCGGTGGGATCGAATGTTTACCACAGTTTCTGGTGAAGGAGAACCAAAATCGCTCCTGCCCTATTTCATCGCTATTGTTGTGGTTTGGGTAGGAATTAGCTACTACAGAAAATCTAAAAAGAAATAGTCAGAAGTTTCAATTGATATGAAATCGATTTTATTGCATCCTGTTTATTTTGGTCCGGTTACCCAATTTATCGCGATGGCAAATGCCGAAAAAATCATCTTTGAGTACGAGGACAATTATCAAAAACAGACTTATAGAAACCGAATGTATATCTACGGCGCAAACGGAAAATTAACTTTGAATATTCCTGTAAAGCACACGCCGTCAAGCGGTCACAGAAAATACAAGGATGTTGAAATTGAAAATGATTTTAAATGGCAACAACTACACTGGCGATCGTTGGAAGCTGCTTATAGATCCTCCCCTTTTTTTGAATTTTATGAAGATGATATTCAGCCGCTTTACGAACCGAAATTTAAATATTTACTCGATTTCAATTACCATTGTTTAGAAGTCATATCCGATTGTTTGCAAATGGATTTCCAATTTGAAAAAACGAATGAATATCAACTGAATCCGGAAAATGTACTGGATTTAAGGAAATTGTCAGATGCCAAGAAAGCAAAAACAATTCCGTCTTACAAACAAGTATTTGAATCAAAAAATGGGTTCTTGCCCAACTTGAGTATTTTGGATTTGCTTTTTAATGAAGGAAACAATTCGGAAAATTATTTAAAAACCGCAAAGCTTAATCTTTGAAGTTCATCGTGGCCATGACCGGAAAATGATCAGAATATTCTACATTAAAATTCTGAAAGGCCCCTACTTCGATATCCTTATCCACTAAAATATAATCAATCCGAAGGGGAAAAATTTTATTTGAGAATGTTTGACCAAAACCGTTTCCCGATTCCTTGAAGGCATCGTTGAATCGGTCAGATTTAATTTGCCTATATACATAAGAAAATGCGGTGTTATTAAAATCGCCAGCCACAATGGTTTTATAGGGCGTTTCCTTAATTTTTTGAACCAATAAATCGGCTTGTACTTCTTGCTTTTTAAAAGAAGAAGCCATTCTTTTGAGCAACGTTTTGGAATCTTCCTTTTTAAGCGATTCCACGTACGGACTCACCCTAAAAGATTGCAAATGAACATTTATAATCCGAACCGTATCCGATTGGATTATGACATCTGCAAAAATTGCATTATTGTTTCCCTCTTGAGGAAAATCCAAAGAACCTGTATTAATAATCGGAAATTTCGAAAAAATTGCCATCCCGAATTCTGCGCCTTCCTTTTTCAGTTTTACAAAATCGTAGGGAAAAATTCCAGTAATCTCAGATTCTTTTCGGTAATATTCCTGCATTGTCAGAATGTCCGGGTCATTTTCCTTAACGAATTCCGTAATCTCTTTGGGAATATCCACGTTTTTTTTCCATTTGTAAATATTAAACTGTTTTACGTTATAACTCATTAATTTAAAGGAATCTGGCTGAATTTCCTTCTCCGATTTGGTGAATTTGTAAAGAGATAAAACGTGATTGATTCCGATTAACAAAGCGATAAGCGATAACAGCATCTGCTTTTTTACCTGCAGAAGCCAAAAAAGAAAGAAAATAAAATTGATAATTATTAAAACAGGAACACTTAAGCTTAAAACGGAAAGTAAAGCAAAATCGGAAGGTGGAATATAAGGCAAAATATAACCTAACACTAAAGCAACCGCCGCTATAGAATTAAGCAGAAAAATTAATTTTCCGAATATCCCCAATTTTTTCATTCGTTGTTTTTTCCAGCTTTAAAAAGAAAATCCTTCTCGGATTTGGTCAAACTATCATAACCGCTTTTGCTTATTTTATCAAGGATCGCATCAATTTTTTGCTGATAATCATTTCCTTTATTATTTGGTTTACTGTTGAATGCTTTATGCTTTCTATGGACGGTTCTTAATTTCGATTTTTTGCTTTTCGAAAAAAAGGAACCAAATGCTTCCACCACACTTTCGAAAGGTTTCCCGATATCCAAACCTCTCGCTAATTGAGATACATATAAATATCCCAAAAGCGCACCTCCTAAATGTGCTAAATGTCCTCCTGAATTGTTTAACGGTATTTGTACGATATCTATTATAACAAAAAACGCTGCAATCCACCAAAATTTCAAACTTCCCAAAAACATAAGTCGTATGCGCATGTTAGGTATATGCGTGGCAATACCGACCAAAATCGCCATGACCGCAGCGGAAGCGCCAATTAAATAAGAATTCCCGATTGTTTTAAAGGCTGGAAAAACATTATAACTTAGCATAAAAACCAAGGCGCCCGCTATGGCTCCAAGAAAATATAGACTCAACAATTTTTTAGATGAAAAATAAGTGAGGAAATAAGTTCCCGAAAAATACAGAATGAGCATATTTGAAAGTATATGCCAAATACCACTGTGTAAAAAAGCATAAGTAATTATAGACCAAGGCTTGTAAAGGAAACTATTCACATCTTTGGGAAAGGACAAAATCTCCAACAGCGAATCTGCCGGGACATGAAAGAGAAAGCCGATTGCAATCACTAAATAAAACAGAATGAAAATGGCTACGTTAATTGCAATAAGTCTTTCAACTACATTGGCCATTCTGAATTTATATTTTACATCCTGCCACCACTTCATTAGTCCCATCTATTTTGATCAAACTGATTCTTTTTCCAATACCACATCATAATAAACCCGAATAAAGCACCGCCAACATGAGCAAAATGTGCGACTCCTCCACCAAACAAAGAATAGCCCGTAAATCCGGAGAACAAATCCAACAGGATCAATCCTGGGATAAAATACTTGGCTTTAATTGGAATGGGAACAAATAGCAGAAACAATTCCACATTGGGAAACAACATTCCAAAAGCAACCAGAATACCATAAATTGCACCAGAAGCACCAACGGCAGGTGTATTGTAAACCGCGTATAATTCGTGCAAAACATCTTCAGGAACGCTATCTGGCGCAAATTGCGTACGTCCAGTAGTTAGCCACCCCATAATTTGTTCCGTAGTCATTCCGGCGTTGACCAGGGTTTCATAAATCATCGCAAAATCGATGTAATTCACCAAAGTATGAATGAGCGCAGCACCAATTCCTGCAGAAAAATAAAAGAAAATAAATCTCTTCTGACCCAGCATTTGTTCAATGGGTCCACCAAAGGCCCAAAGTGCGTACATATTGAAAACAATATGCATCAATCCGGCATGCATGAACATGTGGGTGATTACCTGCCAGAATTCAAAATTTTCATTTTTAAAAAACCACAAGGAAAAAGATTTATAAGCAAAATCTCCCACCGTTAGGGTTCCTATAAAGAAGATGACGTTTATAATCAGTAATACTTTTACCGTTTCGGTTATTCTTCCCATTTAAATAAATTTTTTTTCAATGTCCCCTACTGTCAATGTAACAAAAACCGGACGGTTTGAAGGGGTTACTGTTGGTTCTTTACATGCAAACAAACTGTTCACAAGATTTTGTTGTTCGGTTTTGCTTAAAGTGATTCCACTTTTTACCGCCATGCTTCTGGCCAATGATTTTGACAATACATCAATTTGTGAAAATCCGTCTTGAGGCACGTCATTTTCAAAATCGGAAAATAATTGTTCGAGTACCATTCCAACTTCACTTTCTGCAATCATGACGGGAATTCCTGAAATTTCAACTGATTCTTCCTTTATTGCAGAAAAAATAAAGCCTGCATGTTCCAAGGATTCCTTGAATTCTTTTAAAATTACCGATTCGTTTTTATTAAGTTGCAAAGATAACGGGAAAAGCAATTGCTGGCTTACCGCTGGAGTCACCGTAATGTTTTTTAATAATTCTTCGTAAAGTACGCGGTTATGCGCCCGATGTTGATTAATTACCAAAAGACCATTCTTTAGTGAACTGACAATAAATTTTTTTTGAAGTTGAAAAGTGGTTGAAATGGCATCTTCTTCTTGATCAAACAATTTTCCCGAAACCATTTCGCTTTCAAAGTGCATCTCCTTGTTTTCGATGTCAGCATTGATTTCGGTATATAATCCCTGCCAATTTTCTTCCTTTTTATTTTTATAAAAACCTGTCGACCCCGAATTACCACCAAATCCGCTTTTAAAAGGATTAAAATCAGAATCCACCTCAATCATTGGTGCTGTAGGGTTTTTTTTGCTGTAATCATAGGGTGTATCAAAATTGCTTTCTCTTTCAAAATCCAAAATGGGTGCAATATTAAACTGACCTAAACTATGTTTAATTGCACTTCGTAAAATGGCGTATAAAGCATGTTCATCGTCGAATTTTATTTCTGTTTTCGTCGGATGAATATTGATATCAATACTTTTGGTATCCACTTTTAAAAACAAAAAATAAGAAGGATAGGAATTTTCTTTGATCAAACCTTCAAATGCTGCAACAACTGCGTGATTTAAATACGGACTTTTTATAAATCTGTCATTGACGAAGAAAAATTGCTCTCCCCTACTTCTCTTGACAAACTGTGGCTTTCCGACAAAACCTTTAATTTCAACAATTTCCGTTGTTTCTTCCACGGGAACCAGTTTCTCATTGGTTTTACTTCCGAAGATATTGACAATCCGTTGTCGGTAATTGGATTTTGGCAACTGAAAAACTTCATTGCCATTATGAAACATTGTAAATGCAATATCGGGATGCGCCAAAGCCACGCGTTGAAATTCATCAATAATATAGCGCGTTTCAACGACATCCGACTTCAAAAAATTTCTTCTTGCGGGAATATTGTAAAAAAGGTTTTTTACACAGATTGAAGTCCCTTTGGGAGTAACACAGACTTCTTGGGAAACCACCTCGCTTCCTTCTATTTTTATACAAGTACCAATCTCTTGATCCTCTTGTTTGGTTTTTAACTCAACATGGGCAATAGCGGCAATGGAAGCCAACGCCTCCCCCCTAAACCCTTTTGTGTGAAGCTGGAATAAATCTTCGGCTGCTTTAATTTTAGAGGTAGCATGTCTCTCAAAGCTGAGACGTGCATCGGTAACACTCATTCCCGCACCATCATCAATTACTTGAATAAGGGTTTTTCCTGCTTCTTTTACAATTAATTGAACCTGTTTGGCATTGGCATCAATAGCGTTTTCAAGAAGTTCCTTTACCACAGAAGCAGGCCGTTGCACTACTTCCCCTGCAGCGATTTGATTAGCTACATGGTCTGGTAAAAGATGAATAACATCACTCATTTACTTCGGAATAGAAAATATTGATAAATCGAAATCTATAAACCACAGAAAAAGGAATACCAAAACGGCGATAATATAAAGAAGTCTTTTGTTTATTTCCCTGTTGCCCCTAGTGCGACTCGCTTTTCTATCATCTGCCCACTTGGAACCAAAATCATTTTCGTTCGTTATTTCCCGATATTTTTGAAATTTTGAACCAAAGCTATATATATTCCCTTCGTCCTTCCCTTTATAATAGCGAGGCGTATAGTTATAGCGCACATTTTTTTTGATTTTTAAAAAACCTATTTTCAAAATCCTACTTTTTTAAAGTTCTTCAAATTTACTCAAAATCATAAAGAAAACGATAGTTTTCCTATGTTAAGTCTATCAAAAGAAATGCCTAATTAAAAAATTAAAATTTTGCTTCAATGCGAAGTTGAGCCATTTTAATGGCAGCAATAGCAGCTTCGGTACCTTTATTGCCGTGCTTCCCGCCTGAGCGATCTATGGATTGTATTTTGTTTTGATCTGTAAGAACACAGAAAATGACGGGTATATCTTGAGTAACATTCAAATCTTTTATGCCTTGTGAAACAGCTTGACAAACAAAGTCAAAGTGTTTAGTTTCTCCTTCAATCACACTACCAATGGCAATTACCGCATCAAGCATATCATAACTTTGAAGCATTTTTTTACAGCCATAAATCAATTCAAAACTGCCTGGCACATTCCATCTGACAATGTTTTCTTTTAGGACCGCATTTTCAATAAAAGCATCAAATGCACCTTGAAAAAGATTTTCAGTAATATCAGCGTTCCATTCAGAAACAACAATCCCAAACCGGAAGTTCTCCGCATTTGGGATTGTTGATTTATTGTAATCTGACAGGTTATTTCCTTCAGTAGCCATTATTGTTGCATTGCCATCGCCTGTCCCAAGTAAATATCAACTTGTTTGGCCTGTGGTGTTTCAGAATAATTCTCTTTGATTTTATTTAGGTAGCCTTCTGCTTTCTTCCCATCACCTAGTTCTAAAGCAAGAATAGCAGCTTTTAATAGAAATTTAGGTGTGGTAAATTCATTGTTTCTCATATTAGCAGCAGCTTCGTAATAACCTAGTGCTTCTTCTGGTTGTTCCAATTGCATAAACGCATCTCCAATAGCACCTTTTGCAAAAGGAGCCAAAATTTCATCTTCGCCATTAAACTCCTCCAAATGATCTATGGCTTCTTGATATTTGTTTGTGTTTAAAAAAGCCATTCCCGCATAATAATGTGCAAGATTGGCCGCTTTTGTCCCACCAAAATTCTCGGTTATATCCAAAAAGCCAAATTTACCTTCACCGCCATTCAATGCTAAGTTATATAAAGAATCGCTTTGAGAAATCGGCGCCTGCAAAGCAGAGTCAAAATATTGTTGTGCTTGGGCCATTTCGTTGGCAGCATCAGCTTCTTTGGGTTTTTGAACGTATTCATTCCAGCCCAAATAACCTAATACACCCAAGATCGCCAAACCAACAATTATAAAAATGTAAGTTTGGTTTTTTGCAACCCAAGCTTCCGTTTTATTCGCTCCCTCATCAAGTGTATTAAAAACTTCTGCTGTAGTCGATTCGTTTTCTGCCAAATTATTTTCTTCTTCTTTGGTAGTTGGCTTATATCCTCTTTTCTTGTAAGTTGCCATATATTCTTGTTAATGAAGCGCAAAAATAAAGTTTTTATTCAATATTGAAAGCTATTCAATTATTATTTTTTATTTATTCTTCGGAACATGAATGTCCGCATTGGCTCATCAAAATAATACCTTCTGAAAAACAAAAAGAGCCATCATTCAGACAGCTCTTTTAAGTTTTATTGGCGAAAATTTTATTTTTTTTCGGGTTCCAATAATTTTTGACTCATTTCCATTGAAATGGAAGATCGTTCAAAAGTAATTTTTCCAGCACCAGTCTCTAAAATTACAGTATTCTGTTTCTCTCCAAGATCTATAATTTTTCCGTGCATCCCACTTTTGGTTACCACCTTATCACCTCTTTTAAGTTCGGAGGCAAATTTCTTTTCTTGTTTTGCACGTTTCATTTGTGGTGCGATCATAAAAAAATACACAACCACAAACATTAAAATGATTGGGAGAAAACTCATTATTTGATCCATAATCTTAGTTTGTAGCTGCTGCCGATTCTCCTTTTGGCGTTACGAAAGCTTTTATTCTAATCATTTCTTTACCGCTTTCTGTATTTGCAGTAACAGTAACCGTTTTTGTTACTTGATTTTTTCCGCTACCGTTGAATTTAACCAACATTTCGCCAGTTTCTCCTGGAGCAATAGCTTCTTTTGTCCAAGTTGGAACCGTACAACCACAGCTACTTTTAGCATCAGTAATTACCAAAGGAGCATCTCCTGTGTTTTTAAAAGTAAAAACGTGTTCTACGTTGGTTCCTTGTTCAATTGTTCCGAAGTCGTATTCAGATTCATCAAATGTCAATTTTGGAAATTCTCCAGCTTCAGCATCGCGTGCAGCTGCAGTTTCAACGTTTTCCTCATTTACTTTTGTAGAAGCATCTTCTTTGCAAGAAGTGAAAAGCATGGCAGCAACGGCTGCAATCATAACAAATCCTTTTTTCATTTTAATAAATATTTAAATTTTTAATGGGTTAAAATTAGTAAAATTTATTAACTACAAGAGGCCTCGACCCATTTTATTCAGTTTATTTTCTTCTTGATATTGTTTTGACAATTTATCCAAGATACCATTGATGAAAATACTGCTCTTTGGCGTGCTGTATTCCTTTGCAATCTCAAGATATTCGTTAATGGTCACTTTTACCGGAATGGAGGGAAAATAAAGAAATTCACAAATTGCCATTTTTAATAAAACTGCATCAATTTCGGCAATCCTCTCCTGATCCCAGTTCGGTGTTTTACCTTCTATTTCCGAAAAAAGTTCCCTGTCCTTCAACAAAGACTTTCGGAAAAGATCAACCGCAAATTCTTTGTCTTCATGATTTTTAAATAAACCTGTAAGTTGCTTTTGTGAATCGGGTTTCATTTTATTGAACATTTTCAAGATTGCGGTATTTACCAAGGGAAGGTCATCTAACCACGTTAACTTCCGGTCTTCAAAATATTCATATAATTTTTCATTGGGAGCTATAATTTCTTTGTAAATAGAAATCAAAAATTCCTTATCTTCTATAAAAGAGGAATTACGGGTTTGCATGTATTCAGCATATAAATCACTGCTTAACAAATCCTTCCAAACAATTTGAACATAATCATCATCTTTTGACCAGTTGTTCAGTTTCCTCTCTTCAAGAGCTGCGTTTAAATAAATATTGTTGTCCAAAAGGTTGATTGCCTCATTATTGAGGAATTTTCGGTTTGGATCTTTATCTTCTTGAGTGGGAAGAAATTTTAAAGAAGATTTTTCCATGTACGCTTCGGAAAGTTTCTTCAATTCCACCGGAAGTGAAAGTAACAGAAGAAACAGATCATACATTTCTTCCATGCTTTTGAGAAGAAATTTTTCCTCCACTTTTAAATTATCATTCTGGCTTTGGTTATAGGCATAAAGCGACTGCATAACCTTAACTCTAATATGTCTTCTGGTTAACATGATTGTAAAAGAACTTTATAAAAATTAACAAAGCGAAAGAGATACTTTCGCTTTGCAAAAATAAATATATTAAAAAGAAAAAAGCTTTTATTGCTGATTTTTTCTATCGTCAATTCTCTGTTGCGCTACTTGCATAGCCGCTTGATTTGTGGTTATGTTTTTCTCGCGGGCGTTTGAAAGAATTTCCAACGTTGTATTATAAATATTTTCAGTTTTACGCATTATTTCCTCTTTCCCGTATCCTTCAAGTTCTGCGTATACATTTATGATTCCACCAGCATTGATAAGAAAATCAGGAGCGTAAACAATTCCCTTCTCCATGAGCATAGGTCCGTGTTTTACCTCTTCTGCCAATTGATTGTTTGCGGCACCGGCAATAATTTGCGCTTTCAGCTTATTTATTGTTGTATCGTTGATGGTTGCTCCCAAGGCACATGGCGCATAAATATCTACATCTGCAGTGTAAATATCTTCTCCTTCATAAATTTTAGCCCCGTATTTATTCTTTACCATTTCCAATCTTTCCGCATTGATATCGGTAATAAAAACCTGCGCCCCTTCTTTCGTTAGAAATTCAACCAAAGATTCCCCTACATGGCCAATTCCTTGCACCAATATACTTCTTCCAGAAAGATTGTCTGTACTGAACCTAAACTTGGCCGCGGCCTTCATCCCCATATAAACTCCGTAGGCAGTGATTGGTGACGGATTCCCTGATCCTCCTTTAGATTCAGAAATACCTGTAACATAAGGAGTTACTTCTCTCACTGTATCCATATCGGCAGTTTCCATACCAACATCTTCTGCAGTAATATAATTTCCGCTTAATCCGTGAACAAATTCACCGAATTTTCGCATAAGTTCTGGAGTTTTTTGTGTTTTGGCATCACCAATAATTACGGCTTTTCCACCACCCAAATTCAATCCCGTAACCGCACTCTTGTACGTCATGCCTCGTGACAATCTCAAAACGTCATTCACCGCATCCCATTCTGAGGTGTAATTCCACATTCTTGTCCCACCCAAAGCTGGTCCTAAAACTGTATTATGAATCCCAATAATTGCCTTTAAACCTGTATCTTTGTCGTTACAAAAAACCACTTGTTCATGATTATCAAAAGATAATTGCCCAAAAACAGGAGCCGCTTTTTTAAGTTCATTTGCCTTTAGCACGTCAACATCCATATGATTTGTTTTTTTAAAAATAGAAATTTCAATATTGATAAAATTTTCGGCAAAAATAAATAATATTTAAATGAAGCTGGTCCTTTTTTCATGTTAATTTAGAAACTCATTAAGTTTCATTGTTTTGCAATTTTTTATGAAGGAATTAAAACATCTCAATAAATACTTTTTAAAATATAGGGGAAGATTACTTCTCGGATTGGTAATAACAATTCTAGCTAGAATTTTTGCTTTGTTCACCCCGAGGTTTATTCGTGAATCGACCAATGTGATCGAGAAATACGTCAACAACGAAATCACCGATATTGCAGTTGTAAAATCCGAATTAATGACCAACATTCTGCTCATTTTGGGAGCTGCGTTGATTGCTGGTTTTTTCACTTTTTTAATGCGGCAAACATTTATTGTGATTTCAAGACATATTGAATTCGATCTTAAGAATGAAATTTACAATCAATATCAGAACCTATCGTTAAACTTCTATAAGAAAAACAGAACCGGCGACTTGATGAACCGGATCAGCGAAGATGTTTCAAAAGTTAGAATGTATGCGGGACCTGCCATTATGTATAGCGTCACTACGGGAGTCCTTTTTATTGTGGTCATTCCGTACATGGTTAGTCAGGCCCCCATTTTAACGCTTTACACCATTGCGCCTCTTCCCATTTTATCCTTCGCTATTTACAGGTTAAGCGTTGCCATTCATCAACGCAGCACCATTGTTCAGCAATATTTATCAAAACTAAATACTTTCACCCAAGAGAGTTTCAGCGGGATTTCAGTAATAAAATCATACGGTTTGGAGAGTCAAACGGACGCAGATTTCACCGTTTTGTCCAATGACAATAAAGAGAAAAACATTGACCTCGTTAAAGTGCAAGCTTTCTTTTTTCCGTTGATGGTACTCTTAATCGGTTTGAGTAATATTATGGTTATTTATATTGGTGGCCGACAATTTATTTCAGG
>DASSWB010000051.1:0-3078 GCA_035705495.1 Salinimicrobium sp.
TTACTAAAAACAGGAAAGAAAGCCCAAAATAAACTTATTCAATCCCCATAGAAAAACAGTGTAGGTTTGGAAGTTGAGCTCAACAGAAGCTCTAATGAACCGCGCCCTTAGCGCGCATCATTAGAGCTTAGATGTTGGGCACTGTGTTTTTTATATCAAATCGTTAATGTCATCTTGGAATACGTTTTGTCTATGATATTCCAAATAATTTTCTCTTTGTTCGGGGTAAATTCTCATTACATTTTTTGCATTTGGATTAATGTTCAGCCTTTCCCAAGTATATGCTGTTAATAAAGTTCCACAAATAAGCTCGCCTTTGTCAGTGAAAGTTATATACCCTTGGTCAAAAAGTTTGTCATAAGTTGGCGTAAGTGCCAATCCGTTCAAATGGTCAATTGCTTCGTGAATTTTATCTTCGTTTATACAAGATTTGTAAGGTTTAATATGACTTGCAATTAGTAATCTGTCATCCGATATTTTTGTAAAAGGACATTGAGGCATATGCTCAATCACTTTTTTTCGATATTGTTGTTGTCCTTCTCTTGACGGTGTTTTTTTAGTTACTCTTTTTTGTTTTTCTTCAATTATAATTTCGCTTGTTGAAGTTGTGAGTTTTGGGTGGACGATTGACCTAAATTGATAATCGAGTAGTATTCTAAAATAATAAAGAGGTTCTAAATTTTGCTCTTGACTTTCAATTGGTATCAATTTTAAAATTGATAAGTAACTGATTTTGGGTAAAACCAGTTTTCTCCAAATATCCCATATTTTGTTGTCTGAACGGATGTAACCTCTACTCAATTTATTGTCGACAAAATCAGAAACGTCATAAATTGAGAAAAATAACTTTTCGGTTTCAAGGTTGTTTACCGTTTCTACACGTTTACTATAAAACTCGGAAATATCGAATTTATAGACTTGTTCTTGCCTTTGATATTCAATTCTTGCATCATACATATATTTCAGCAAGTTTGTTTTACTAAAGAAGCATTTATTTTGAATTGGTGTATAAATTCGTTCTCCATCTTCTTTTCCTTGTCCCCATTTATCGTATTCAAAAAAATCGCTCAATCTATCTCCACTTGTACCTGTGTAGCTTCCAACATATTTTCGTGATTCGCCATTGCCCTTGAACATTATTAATTTGTTCTTGCGATAGATAAAACTATCTTCGGCTCGAAGATTTTGTATTGAGTCAATTATGTAATACTCTTTACCCTCAATTTTTATTTTTTGAAAATTATCCATTTGTTGGTTCTGCAAATTTTGTAATATCCATTTGTTTAAGAATTGCAATCAATACATCAACTACAATACTGTTTCCTGCTTGACGATACATTTGTGTGTCGCTAACAATTTGTTTAAAATCATCACGAAACCCCATTAAACGCAAACATTCTTTGGGTGTTAGTTTTCTAATTCTCCCTTTATTGTGGGTTACATAGTTATCAACTCCTGCTCGGTGCATTTTATGCATTGATTGTAAAAGTGGACGAGCAACCTCAAGGTCGGTTTTAATGGTGGTTTTAAAGTTTTTAGTTCCACTCGAAAGAACGTAATCTCTGACTTTGTCGGATAAATAATATTTTTCCTCAACCTTATTTACGTCAAAGATAAATTCGTCAAATTCTTGTTCATTTTGGTTCTCGAAAACAAAATCTCCGTGCCAATTAAATTGTTGATTTGCTTTTTGACAAAGTGCAATGTCGCCATTTATTTGGGTATATCGCTTTTGCCTGTTTTTTGAGCTTGTTACGAACTTTACGCCTTTTTCTTTTAGGTAATATTTACTATCCGTGTAATCTTCTAAAAAATCCTGCATTTTGTACTCCAAATTTATTGGCTCGGGAAATTCAAAATCAATGGATTTGTCTTTAAATCCGATTACAAAAATACGTTCTCGGTGTTGTGGCATTCCGTAATCTTTTGCGTTTAAAACCTGGTAATAATATTTATATCCAAGTTCATCAAAAGTTGCCTTAATTGTCTCAAAAGTATTTCCCTTGTCGTGGTTGATTAGTCCTTTTACGTTTTCAAAAATGAAAACTTTAGGTTGGCTTTCTTTTACAATTCTTGCAAACTCATAAAACAATGTTCCTCTTGTGTCTTTAAATCCTTTACGTTTTCCAACCATTGAGAAGGATTGACAAGGACTGCCACCAACTAAAATATCAATTTGTCCTTTATATTTTTTCCCATTGACATCTTTAACATCATTGTACCAACGAGATTCGTCAATGTCGTAATTTGCGAAATAACTTTCTTTAGCAAATTTGTCAATATCACTTGCAAAAATTATTTCGGTCTTAAGGTTTAATCTTTTGAAAGCATATTCAATTGCTCCAATACCAGAAAAAAGTGTAGCAATTCGGGTTGTTCTATTTGGGTTTTCAAATTCTTTTTCCGTCCATTTTTTTTGAAATGAAAGTCTGATTTGATTTGAAATATAAAGTTCCAATTGTTCATTGACAATGTTTAGAACATCTTTATAATTTGGATAATCTTTTAGCTCTTGAATTACTTTGGTAGAGTAGTAATGGTTTAGTAATTCTTTGTATTCCGTTTCGAGTATTTCGGCAAGATTTGGCATCAGTTCAGATGCCAAGGTTCTTTCTTCTCTTTCAATTTTTCCGTAAGTGGAAGTGTCAATATCTAAATGAGAAGCTACCTTTCTTAAAGGGAAACCTAATTCAGTTCTGCGTTGTTTTATATATTCTCCAAAAGTAGTGACCATATTTTTCGACAAATTATTTAGGACAAAAATAGTCCAAAAATATGGAATATCTTATTTTTCGGTCTGTTTTTTTACATTGTGCCCAACGGTCAAGTATAAGCGTAGTGCGGGATTTTGGAGCAATTCATTGTCCGCCCACCGCAAAGTTTCTTAGGAGCAAAAATGTTCGATTTTAGCCGTTCAGCCCGCATTACGCTTATACAGTGTTGAACTCAACCTCCGGTAGCTGAAGTATTTCAACTTACCGGAGCGTTAAGCTCATGATATAAAATATAAATATTATGAGCAATTTAAGTAGAAATTACGGATGGTTAAACACCAAGGCTAATTCAGCCAAAACATTA
>DASSWB010000052.1:0-4329 GCA_035705495.1 Salinimicrobium sp.
TGGAACCGTATCGTTTTTCTCAAATCAAAAATAAGAAATTATATAGCGTTAATGACAATTCCGTGAGATGAAGGAATGAATCAACAAATCACTTCAGTTTAACAAAACCGACCACTGGTCTGCTTCTTAATTACATACATAATAAGTATCTTTGCAGACTGGAAAAAAATATGAAGAAATTCGAAGAAAATATAGAAATTCTTGGGGCGCGTGTGCATAATTTAAAAAACATAGATGTCACGATTCCGAGGAAAAAACTGGTGGTGATCACGGGACTTTCGGGTTCGGGAAAATCCTCTCTCGCTTTTGATACCATTTATGCCGAAGGACAACGCCGATATATAGAAACCTTTTCTGCTTACGCACGCCAATTTCTCGGCGGATTGGAGCGTCCGGACGTAGATAAAATCGACGGCCTCTCCCCTGTTATTGCCATCGAGCAAAAAACGACAAATAAAAGTCCGCGGAGTACAGTGGGCACAATCACGGAAATTTATGATTTCCTGCGTTTGCTATTTGCGCGCGCCAGTGATGCGTATAGTTATAACACTGGTGAGAAAATGGTGAGTTTCACCGAGGAGCAAATCAAGGAGCTAATCCAAGAGAAATTTGATGGGAAACGCATCAATATTCTTGCACCGGTAATTCGTTCCAGAAAGGGGCATTATCGTGAACTTTTTGAGCAAATTGGAAAACAAGGCTTTTTGAAAGTCCGCGTAAACGGTGAAATCCGTGACATCGTGAAAGGAATGAAACTGGACCGTTACAAGACGCACGACATTGAAATTGTGGTGGACCGACTTGCAATGAACGGAAAGGAAGATACCTTAAAACGACTTGAGGAAAGCATCAAAACCGCAATGCACCACGGAGATAATATCTTGATGGTGATTGATCAGGATTCTGAGGAAATCCGATACTTCAGTAAAGATTTGATGTGCCCAACCACTGGAATTTCCTATCCAAATCCCGAACCGAACAATTTTTCTTTCAATTCCCCAAAAGGTGCCTGTCCCACCTGCAACGGAATTGGAGAAGTGCAGCAAATCAACGTCGATAAAATTATTCCGGACAAATCGCTCTCCATTAAAAAAGGAGCACTTGCACCCCACGGACCACAGAAAAAAAATTGGATCTTCAATCAGTTGGAATTGATTGCGGAAAGATTCGATTTTAAATTGACAGATCCCATAAAAGACATTCCATCGGATGCTTTGCAGATGATTTTGTTCGGCGGAAAGGAAACCTTTTCAAAAGAATCAAAAGCTGCGGGAGTAACCCGAAACTTGAAAATTGATTTTGAAGGAGTTGCGACGTTTATTGAAAGTACCTTCCACAACAACGATTCGACTTCTTTGCGTCGTTGGGCGGAAGAATATATGGACAAAGTTCTTTGTCCGACTTGTGAAGGCAGCCGACTCAAAAAAGAGTCGCTTTATTTCAAAATAAACGGTTACAACATTGCTGAACTTGCGGAAAAAGATATCACCGATTTGCACACGCTTTTTTCAAATTTGGAAAAAGACCTTAGCGAAAAGCAGTTGGCGATTGCCGCGGAAGTCATTAAAGAAATCAGAACACGATTACAGTTTTTGATTGACGTGGGTCTCACCTACCTTTCGCTGAACCGAAGTTCTAAATCCCTTTCGGGCGGGGAAGCCCAAAGAATTCGCTTGGCAACGCAAATTGGTTCACAGTTGGTGGGCGTGCTATACATTTTGGATGAACCGAGTATTGGATTGCATCAGCGTGACAATGAAAAATTGATCAATTCTCTCGTCGCATTGCGCGATATTGGTAATTCGGTAATTGTTGTGGAACACGATAAAGATATGATTGAACGTGCAGACCACGTGATTGATATTGGTCCGCACGCGGGAAAAAAGGGTGGTGAAATCATCAGTCAAGGTACACCCGAAGAGATCAGAAACCATAACACGATAACTGCCAATTATTTGAACGGAACCATGAAAATTGAGGTTCCAAAAAAAAGAAGAAAAGGAAACGGTAAAACAATTGAATTGAAAGGCGCCACCGGAAATAACCTGAAAAATGTTTCGGTAACTTTTCCACTTGGAAAAATGATAGCGATAACCGGAGTTTCGGGAAGTGGAAAATCGACTTTGATCAATGAAACCCTCTACCCGATTATGAATGCGCATTATTTTAATGGCGTAAAAAAACCGATGCCGTACAAAAGCATTAAAGGTTTGGACAATTGTGACAAGGTCATTGACATTAACCAATCGCCAATCGGACGGACGCCAAGATCGAATCCTGCGACCTACACGGGAGTTTTTTCAGAAATAAGAAACCTGTTTGCAAAGACTACTGAAGCTATGATTCGGGGGTATAAACCTGGAAGATTCAGTTTTAATGTTTCCGGCGGAAGGTGTGAAACCTGTAAAGGTGGCGGTTTGCGTGTGATTGAAATGAATTTCCTTCCTGATGTGTATGTAGAATGTGAAACTTGTAACGGAAAACGCTTCAACAGGGAAACTTTGGAAATTCGGTATAAAGGCAAGTCGATCTCGGATGTATTGGAAATGACGATCAATGAAGCCACTCCTTTTTTCGAGGCAATTCCGAAGATATACAGAAAATTAAAAACGATTCAGGATGTCGGTTTGGGATATATCAGTTTAGGACAGCAAAGCACGACGCTTTCGGGCGGGGAAGCACAAAGGATAAAACTGGCAACAGAACTTTCAAAACGGGATACGGGAAACACATTTTACATTTTGGATGAACCCACAACGGGTTTGCATTTTGAAGATATTCGCGTCTTGATGGAGGTTTTGAACAAACTCACGAATAAAGGGAATACGGTATTGATAATTGAACACAACCTTGATGTGATAAAAATCTCGGACCATATTATAGATATCGGTTACGAGGGCGGGAAAAATGGTGGAAAAGTCATAGCTTCGGGAACTCCTGAAGAAGTAGCAGAACATAAAAAAAGTTATACGGCACAATTTCTTAAAAAAGAGTTAATTTAGACCGGTTAAAAAATTAAGTATGAAGACTGAAATTACAAACAAACATTGGAATGAAATCAAGACAAACGACTCATGGGCAATTTTTAAAATCATGGGTGAATTTGTGCACGGATATGAAAAAATGAGTAAAATAGGGCCTTGCGTTTCCATTTTTGGATCTGCAAGAACAAAACCCGACAATAAATATTACGAACTCACGGAAAAAATTGCCAAAAAAATAGTTGATCACGGTTACGGAATCATTACCGGTGGTGGTCCAGGTGTTATGGAAGCGGGAAACAAGGGTGCGCATTTGGCCGGCGGAACTTCAGTTGGTTTAAATATAGAATTGCCTTTTGAACAACATGATAATCCTTACATTGACCGTGACAAAAACATCAATTTTGATTACTTCTTCGTTAGAAAAGTAATGTTCGTGAAATATTCACAAGGATTCGTTGTAATGCCCGGCGGATTTGGGACGTTGGATGAATTGTTTGAAGCGATTACACTTATTCAAACACATAAAATTGATAAATTCCCGATTATTCTTGTCGGTAGGGAGTTTTGGAGCGGACTTGTAGAATGGGTTCAGACTACTTTATGCGATAACTTCAAAAATGTGAGCGTAGGCGATATGGATTTGGTACAAGTTGTAGATACGGAAGACGAGGTAATTGAAATCTTGGATAAATTCTATGAAGAGTACAATTTGAGTCCGAATTTCTAAGCTTTAATTTTTTAAAATGAAAAAATTATTGTTCTTATTTACCATTTTTTTGTTCAATGCTGTTTCTGCGCAGGGAATTGTGAAAACAATGTTCTATAATGTTCTCAACTATCCTTCAGCACCACCAGAGAATCGGGAAGTGATTTTAAGAACAATCCTCACCGAATACGAACCGGATATTTTCATGATTGCCGAATTGGAGACAGAGGTTGGCGGACAAGAAATTTTGGATGAATCGCTCAATTTCGACGGAAATTATTTTGCTGCCGCACCTTTTGTGGAAAACACTTCGAATGATTGGAATGATGAACCTTTGCAGCAATTGTTGTTTTACAGGACAAACACTTTTAATCTTGTGGAAACAGCAATTGTTCAAACCTATTTGCGTGATATCAATATGTATAAACTGCAATTGATTTCCGAAGATCCTGATACGGAAGAAGTTTTCTTTTACATTTTTATTGCGCATTTAAAAGCAAGCGATGGTGCAGCCAATGAGCAAGATCGTTTGGATATGGTTTTGGATTTCACCGATTATTTGGAAAATCTTCCTGTAGATGCGAATGTCATTTTTGCAGGCGATTTTAATTTTTATTCGGCCAATGAACCTGCGTATGC
>DASSWB010000053.1:0-10238 GCA_035705495.1 Salinimicrobium sp.
ACATGTGGCGCACAACTAAAAATTGCTACACAAAAAGAAAATAACATAAAGGTTTGGGTAATTTTTCGCATTACATTTGTTTTTTAAGGTTGTTAAAATGTATTAAAATTTTGCCAATAAAATTAATAATTAATACGAAACCAACAAGTTAAAATGAATAATTAATAGTTTTCGACTCCTTTTATTGAATGAAATTAAAACGAAAAAAAGCAGCATAAAATCTATACGAAACACGGAAAAGAGTTCCGAGTTCCGGTACTGATTTTCCGTAAAAATTGTTAATCTTGCACAAATTCAACCTTAAAACTTTGTTGATCTTAGGTATTCACCTCCATGTTTGTTTTTAAATATTGAATGGTGACAAAGCGAAGTGGAAATTATTGTATCTTTCGGCAAAACGCTGTTATCACGTAGGTGATTTACCTCTGCGTTAAATTTCATCAATCCATTTCTCACCTTTCAAAACAGGCATGAAATATCGACTCAAAAACTCCTTTATTAAAGCCAAAGTTTCTTCTATAGTTTCTGGTTCTTTTCTCCTATTAAAGTAATTTAATACTTCAATCGTTCGATGTTTATTAAACAGAAGGCCTTTCTTTTCTATTGATAGGGAAACTTGATAGTAAGGTCGGTCAGAACGGAGAAAATCATAAACTATTTCTACTTTTTGACCTAATTCAACGGAAGTATATTTAAGCGTTTCATTGGGATCCCTTCCGATTAAGGTCCGAGTATAATCCAGTTTAGTAAATATTTTGTTAAAGTATCGTTTTGAGCAAATAAAAAATATTTCGGAATCATCAAGAGGCAACAAACTTTTCATAAACTACAAATTTGAACGCGAATAGATTGATAATTCGCGATATGGATTTTAATTCCAAAGATATAAATCCATTTTTGTAAAGCGAAAACTCAATTTTATTTACAAGATTTTGTTTCATAATTAACAAGTTACAAAACTTAAAACAAGAGCAGCGATTGACAATTTTTCAGTATCGAAAAAAAAAAGAATTCTTTAATTTTCCAAAACAATTTCAGAATGTTCCATAAAACTTTCCTCAAGCCTTTCAATTTTTGGAGTAAATTCCGTGGCAAAAACAAGATATTGGCATTTTGGAATATGTGGTGGCATCTGAATGAGGTAATTAAAATCCCTGCTTACCGTTAAAAATTCTGCATCTTCAACAACAAATAATTTCAATTGGCCCAAATGTATTCCTGTGATTTTGAAAAGTTTGTGCACAAAAGCCGGAGTTGAAATCACAATATCCATTCCTTCATAAATGGCAATTTTTTGGTTTTCAATATCCGGGCCTTGAAAAGCCGTGAACACACGCAAATCGGTATGTCTCGTGAATTTTTTGAATTTCTCTTCCAATTCCAGCGCAGCATCTTTGTCTTTCACAAAAATCAATGCGCGGGGCATATCTCCCATCGCTTTTCCTTCTAATGTTTGAATGGTGCCGATAATTATTGAAGTTGTTTTACCAGATCCACTAGGCGCAATCCCAAAAATATTGCTTCCGCTTTTTATTTTGCCCAAAATTTTTTTCTGAAATGGTAGTGGATTTTCATAATCCAATCTTTCAAGCGCTTCGTTTATTTCTGGAATTAATTTTTTGAACGACATATTTTTTCTTCGGAAGTGAAATACAAAGATAAGATTGCTATGTGGATGGAAAAGCTAAAATTATTTATTCTTTTTTATTCGATTGCAAACGACTACAAGTAATTACAAACGATTTTAAACGAAAGTAACTATTTCCAAACCGAATAAAGTTTTTGGACCGCAATATGTTTGTCCTGTTGAAACGAACTAATGACTTTCAACGAAACTAAATTTTATATTATGAGTACATTAAGAAACAAAGTACAGTTAATTGGAAACGTAGGTAATGATCCTGAAATCGTGAATCTTGAAACCGGAAAAAAACTTGCGAAGTTTTCAATTGCCACGAATGAAACTTACAAAAACGCGAAAGGCGAGAAAGTAACGGACACACAATGGCACAATATTGTTGCCTGGGGAAAAACCGCGGAAATCATTGAAAATTATGTACCGAAAGGAAAAGAAGTCGCAATCGAGGGGAAATTAACGAGCCGAAGTTATGAAGACAAAGAAGGTGTGAAAAAATATGTTACGGAAGTTGTTTGTAATGAACTGCTCCTATTGGGTGGCAAGTAGAAACCAATTTTTCAAATTTAAAAAAGCAGCCGAGAATATTTCTTGAGCTGCTTTTTTGTTGGCTTTCATTAAAATCATTTTAAATCTTTTGTTGAGAAATAAACCAAAGCAATGTAAGGCACTCATTTTGCAAGGCACTATGAGTGAATAAATGGTTAAACATCATTTTTTTATTCGTTAAACCTTTATTAATAAAAAGCCCTCGATTTTTAAATTTTTTTAGGTTTGAAGAAGAAAAATTTTAAAAATGAAAAATATTTCTTCTTTTTCCCTATCCAAAATTGTTTTGTTTTTAATTGTTGTCACAGGTTTTTTCGGCTGTGAAATGGATGATTTTGAAAATGATCTGCCTATTGAAAATAAATCCAATATTAAAATTACCACAAAATCTTACGATGACTTAAAATTTGAGTCAAAATTTATAATGCCTTTCACAGAAATATCGAATAAAATAAAGACTTCTTCTCTTACGGGAAGAGGAAGTTATATGGAGGAGACATATAATTTCACTATTGATTCCACTATCATCAAAGAAATAAAGTCTGATAAGTAGGTTTCTTATACCATGCTGATTAGAAGAGACAGTGTCCCGAAAAATTATTTTGAAAATGTGGTAATTGAGGTCACTGATACTGCAGACATTAAAGCATTTGTTCTACAGTATTATCCCTCTTCGGCCATAAAACCCATCAAAACTCATAATTCTTTTACTTTTGATTTTAGCTTCAATTTCTTTCCGATAGAATATGAAAATGACGGTAAAATTTCTGTAAACGGTTGTGTTGTTACCTTTATACTTTGTAAAAATGGGGGTGATATTCATCCGGCAGGACCACGATGTATGCGTGCTGGAAACGAGGATAATCTAATCTATGATTCGAATTTTGATCTTTGCCCTAGTGGTGGAGGTAGCAGTCCTACTGACTTTGGGGATCCCAATGCAACGACGGGTAGCCATTCCGGGTATAATTCAAGTGATCCTACCCCCGGTGGTAGCTATGCAGGAAACAGTACTTATACCCAGCCTATTCCTTGTTATGGAAGGAATTGTCCTGAAGAGTTGGAGTGGGAGGAAAATGAATTCTTTATATTTTTAAATAATTTAACTACTGCCCAACAACAGCAATGGGATAATTTAACAACAGCACAACAACAAGAAATAAAGAACTTTTTACAACAAGAAAATTATTCCGATGAGGCAGAAGCGTTTGTTCTAGAATATTTAGAAATCACAATAGAAATACCAAATGCGCGTTTTGATCGATTTGTAGAACTGACTGACCTCATCGAACAAGATCCGTGGGCATTACTACAAGATTGTGCGGAGCAGAATGGGATGGATATTTCCAACTACCAAGATTTGTATAACCATGAGCTACCGCAAGCTTGTGAAGATAGATTGAATGGTATGATAGGCTACAGTAACCAACCCATTTCTGATGGCAACGTACCATGTACCAATATGGATTATTACTCGGTCGAAATTACCCAAATGCCAGATTTGGATGGTGATGGCAATCCAGATACCGAAGCCGAAGTGTACCAGGCTTTTAGGGAAAAATTTACAGATTTAGCAAGTGGGGAAAAAGATGACTTTAATTCTTCTTGCGATGTTCCATTTGATTTTGATGATGTAATTGATATATGGTGGCAATTTAATCCTATGTCAGGTAATGACGGTAATTTATTTTTATCGAATAACCCAGTTAGTTCTATATTGTTAATTGATGCCGGAGCTAATAATCCATTTGTAAATGCGAATGCAGATTTAGGGGCTATTATAGTCTCAGATTTCACTCCCAATAATTGGACAATTTCAACTATTCAAACACCTGATACAGGTACTCAGCCTTTTTCAGGAAATCGCCAGTGGGGCTGGTTAATAAATGAAAGTGGTAATTTAGAAATTTATACAAGAGCAGTTGATGTCGCTAGAGTTGCAGATATATTTTTAGAACAGCCAGCAACATGGCTTGGCTCTAATATAGAATGCCAACAAGATACATATTACGATATTGCAGAAGCCACTTGGGAAAACATGCAACAAGAAATTGCTGATTGGATTAATGATGATGAGATAAGTAATGGTGGGCAAGCTTCAATTAATCCACCAAAAGTTGTACGTATAGAAAGGGAAACGATTGAGGAAATCCTAACTACTGACGAATCTGACGGTTCAATTGACCAGATATTAAATAATTGCAGTAACTAGATTAGAATTATCAATAAATACAGTTGTGACTAAAAATATATTCTTAGAAAAGCTTAATCTTATAGTGCATATTTTTATGCCAATGATCGTATGTTTGATAACTATGATTTTAATGAATCATATCCAGCTAATTACAACTCCACTATATTTTATGCCTTTTGTTTTTGGCCTTGTAATAGGGTTATTTAATTTTAGATTCTATATAAGAAAAATCTTTTTTTACAAGCCAGCTCAAGCTATCATAGTAAGTGTATTATTATCTTATATATGTTTTTTCATGGTTTTATTTAGTTATCTCGTACTGACATTTTTCATGAATTTTTCACCTATAAATAAAGAGTCATCGTCAAGAATGGCATTATTTATAACTATATATTTCGTAACTCCTCTTATTTTATTAATATCTTATGGATATATTTTTAGTTATCCCAAAACCAAATTGACGATAATCTTTTCTTTGATATTTCTGATAGTTTTTCTCTTGATAGGGTATGACTATTATTATTTGAAATATTTTTTTAATGATAATTTTAAAAATTTGCCTATTCGTTTATGGTTGCCCTTGATGACATTAGTTTTTCAACTAATTCTTTATCAAAAAGAGCTTAAGACATGGGTTAAAGCTAGAAGTGGCACATTAATTTAGAAGTCAATATTAACTGAATATATTATTATGTCATAATCAATATGAAAATTTTGAACTGTTTACAAGAGCCGTAGATGTTGCGAAGATTAATGAATTACTTAATGTTTGGCCTAGTCCCGCAAACACAGAATGTCAAGAAGATACTTACTACAATATAGCTGAGGAAACTTGGAAAAATATGCAACAGGAAATTGCTGATTGGATTAATGATGACGCATTAAGTAATGGCGGACAAGCTTCAATTAACGAGCCAGTAGCTGTAAGAGTAGACAGAGAAACGATTGAAGAGATTTTAACTACTGAGGATTCTATAGATGAAATTTTGAGTAATTGTAATTAATTATGAAGCCGTCGATAAGAAAGTTCCATCCATCATTATCCTTTCCTTAATTGACTTTAATGGATCTTCATTTGAAATTAAAATCTATTTGAAAAAGTTAATCATCATGAGCTGCTTAAATTTCAGACGTAGCATCAATTTCAAAAAAATAATTTCTCATTCACGCAAATAAATTTTATTAAAAACACAGTTTAAGAACTTTTCTTGCGCAAAGCGAATACAGTTTTATTCCCAACCCACCTCGGGTCACTCACTGTTTCCTGTCGTTCAATTTTATGAATCGCAATAGAAATATAATCCAGTTCATTCACCACTTTTCCATAACACAAAAAAATACCTTTTCCCCTTACCGGATATTTATCTGCGATATTGGGAAAGTGAACCGTATCAAAAATATTCCCTTCACAATCAAAAAATGTCGCAAAATACATATATCGGTTATTGGCCGTCCGCGTAGTTTTGACCGTGATAAGATTACCATAAATTTCCACATTTCTTCCTACGTATTTTTCCAATTCGGTTGCTTTCAGTTTTGTTTTCATCGGATTTTTCAAAAGCTGAAAATGATCAAACAATGAAAATCCGAGTACTTCCATTTGGTCAAAGGCATCAATCAATTCGGAATAAGAAAATTTTGGAAGTTCAAAATCCTTGTGCTGTGGCCTAAACAACAACGCCTGATTTGTTCTTGGTTTGGATTTGTTCAGTTTAAAATGTGCTTTCCAAAGCAAGTGATGTTTGTCCAATCCCGTAAATCTAAAAGCATCGATTTTCAATAAAATACTGAGTTGTTCTATGGAAATATGTACCCTATCAATAAAATCATCCAAAGATTTAAAAGTGCCCAAAAATTGTCGGTTTTCGAGAATACGCTGAATGGTTTTTAGCTCCAAATCCTTGATATAACCCAATCCCAAATAAACATCTTTTCCATTAATTACCGTTGGATGGTCACTTTTATTAATACACGGCGGATGTACTTTTCCCCCATATTTTTTTATTTCCTGAATGTAGGTTTCCACATCGTAAAATCCGCCGCCATTATTGAGGACCGCAACCATAAATTCCAATGGAAAATAACATTTTAGATATAAACTCTGGTAACTTTCCACCGCATAAGAAGCCGAATGTCCTTTTGGAAAAGCATAACCTGCAAAAGATTTTATCTGATTCCAGACTTCTTCTACCAACGCATCGGGATAATTTCTTGCTTTACAATTTTCCCGGAATTTTTTTTCAATCCCTGCAATTTTTCCTTTGGATGTTTTTTTACCGCTCATACCACGCCTTAGCACATCGGCTTCATCAAAAGTCAGTCCCGCAAAAGAATGTGCGACTTTCAAAACATCTTCCTGATAAACCATTATTCCATAGGTGTCTTGCAGAATTTCATAAATCACCGGATGCGCTTGCGTTCGGCGTTCCGAATTTCGGTGGCGTTGAATATATTCCTCTTTCATTCCACCATTTGAAACCCCAGGCCTGATAATGGAACTTGCCGCAACCAAATTCAAATAATTATCCGTTTGAAGCTTGATGAGCAAACCACGCATCGCAGGCGACTCAACATAAAAAACGCCCATACAATCCCCGGCTTTAAGTAACTCATTGATTTTCGAATCATTTTTGAAAACCTCAACATTTTCAATATCTTCAATAAATGCATCAGGCTGATTTTGTTTGATGATTTCAATGGCATCAACAATTTTTGGAAGTCCGCGTTGCGCGAGAATATCAAATTTATGAATGCCCACATCTTCGCTGATGTTCATATCAATTTGAATGGTTCGAAAACCTTTTGGCGGTAAAAAAGTAGCGGCAAAATTATAAACCGACTTTTCCAAAATCACAATTCCGCTGGAATGAACGCTCAAATAATTTGGAAAACCTTCAATTAAATAGGCATATTTCAAAGCCAATTTTTCCAGTTCTTCCAAATCGTTATAATTGAAATATCCATCAGAAAGTTTGTCGATATTTTCCTTCGGGAGCCCAAAAACCTTTCCCAGTTCCCGCACTACTGCTTTCCGCTTAAAAGTGACATAAGTGCCCATAAGCGCTGCATTTTCATATGTTGAAAGAATATAATTGGTGATATCGTTTCTATCTCTCCACGAAAAATCCAAATCAAAATCGGGCGGTGCATTTCTGAAAGCGTTAATAAATCTTTCGAAAAACAGATTAAGTTCTATGGGATCAACATTCGTAATTCCCAAAATGTAAGCGACAATGGAATTGGCACCGCTTCCTCGACCGATAAACGGAAAGTTCTGCGATTTTGCATATTTTACAATCTCCAAATTAATCAAAAAATACGAAGTGAATTTTAGGCCAATAATTGCATTGAGTTCCTTTTCCACACGCGCATAAACTTCTTCGGAAGCATTGGGATATCGGTTGTGCAGATTGGAATAACACAAATCTTTCAGGTATTTTTCATCTGCTTCAATACTTTCGCCAGATAACTGCAAATTCTGATTGACACTATTTTTTTGAAATGAAAAATCCACTTTGCAACTATCAATAATCTGCTGCGTGTTCTGCAAAATATGTGGAAAATCCTGAAATGCGACTTCAATTTCTTCCGAAGAAAACATTTCATCACTCATTTTTCCCTGCTCATTCTGCGGAAGCTTGCTCAGCAATGTATTCAAGTCGATGCAACGCAACAAACGATGTGCGTTGTAATCTTTTTTGCTTCGGAAGCTTACGCTTTGTAGAATGACGAGTTTTTCCTTCATTTTTTTAATCTCCGAAAAACGTAATTTCCGAAGATCTTCAACCGAAACGCCTATAAATTCATTTTCTCTAAAAGCTGTTTTTTTTTCTGAAATCACTTTTTCAAAAGGAAAAATCACAAAACAATCGGGCAAAATAGGTGCATCTTTTTCGAAATCCTTTTTTTCGTGAAGATGTTGGGATAAATGTTCATTAAGCTGAAGAAATCCTTCATTATTTTTGGCAATCCCCACATATTGCTGCTCCACACCATTTCTGAAATCAACACCAATCAACGGATTGATTCCATAATTCGAAGCAATTTTCACAAAACTCAAACATCCGGAAGTATTATTAATATCAGTCAGCGCCAGACTTTTTACGTTATTTTTCACCGCAAGTTCGCACAGTGCTTCCACGGAAAAAGTTCCGTAGCGGAGAGAATAATATGTGTGGCAATTGAGGTACATTTTTTTATTTAGATTATAAACCGCTGACGCTGTTAGAATTTAGACCGCTTCGCTGTTAGACGAAAGTGTAAAAGATTGTTTTAGACCGTCACATCGTCTTTCTGAACGAGCGATAGCGGAGTGAAAGAATCTCAATGTTTAAAGCAGAATTCTTGCTCAATAAGAGATTCCTCCTTCGTCGGAATGACAAATTTCACTACTGATTACTTTCTCACTGATTCCTATGCGCCGGAATAACCGGTGGTTCTCCATTAAACGGATTGTCTATTCTCGCAATGTCAGCGCCCAAAGTGCAGGCTTTTATCACACTATGCGGACCAAAACGATTCCTTATTTTATCCATTGAATTGTATAAACTCAACATTTCTTCGCTGTCGTCAAACAAGCTTATCTGGTAATTCCCACCTGCCAAATCAGAAAATTTTATTCCAATCAATCGAATAAGTATGCGCCGATTGTATAATTGCTTGAACAGTTCCATAATTTTTGGAATCAAAATATGATCGGCACTCGTATAAGGAATTTTCGCTTGTTTGGAATATGTTTGAAAATCCGAATAACGAATTTTCACGCTCACACAGGAAGTCAGTTTGTTCCCATTACGAAGATGAAATGCGAGATTTTCGGCCATCGCAACCAAGCTTGAATGCAATCTTATCACATCAATAGTGTCTTTGTGAAAAGTTCTTTCTGCGGAAATGGATTTACGTTCGTGAAACGGAATAATAGGCGAATTATCAATTCCGTTGGCGCGTTCCCAAATAATCCTTCCGTTTTTCCCCAACACACTTTCCATCATTTCCACGGGCATTTGTTGGATTGTTTCAACTTTATGAATTCCCAATTCTATTAAAGTGCGGAAAGTTTTATTTCCCACCATAGGAATTTTATTAATCGGAAGTGGGGCGAGAAAACCTTTTTCTTCTCCGCTATGAACAACTTTTTCAGCATTGGGTTTTGCGACTCCGGTTGCAATTTTGGAAACGACTTTATTCTGTGACAAACCGAAAGAAATGGGCAAACCGCTTTCTTTGATAATCGTTTTTCGAAGCTCTGTTGCAAATTTTTCAATTCCGAAAAACTTATCCATTCCGGTTAAATCGGCATAAAATTCATCAACACTCGCTTTTTCAAAAGAAGGAACCTTACTCTTTATAATGTCTGTAACTTCTCGGGAATATTTTGTATAAGTTCCCGCATTTCCTCGGATTACTGTTGCTTGCGGACAAAGTTGGCGGGCAACTCTCATAGACATTCCGGAATGCACTCCAAACTCTCTGGTTTCATAACTACAAGCTGCCACCACGCCTCTTTCGCTCAGTCCGCCGACCAATACTGGCTTGTTTTCCAACCTGCTATCCAGCCGACGCTCTACCGACACAAAAAAGGTATCTAAATCTAAATGTATAATTGATTTGACATTCATAAAATGGAATATTTCCCCATAATTGGAAATTTTCCAAAATTATAAAAATAGTGGCAGAAATGATACTATTCAAAAGTTAAAAGAAGAAAAGTTTTAAAACACGAATAATTTGGATTACACCTATCTTATTCCGCAAAAGAAAACTCCTTTTCTTTAAAGAAGAAAGCGAATGAGAAGCCCTTTATTCTCCCTCTTCGGAAGAGTTAGAGAGGGGTTCCAGCACTTTTAATGCTTGATCTAT
>DASSWB010000054.1:0-2016 GCA_035705495.1 Salinimicrobium sp.
GCTATCGCTCGTTCAGAATGACAATTCAATGTCATTCCGACGGAAGGAGGAATCTCTGTGTACAAAAATTCTGCGGCAAAACATAAAGATTCTTTCACTCCGCTATCGCTCGTTCAGAATGACAATTCAATGTCATTCCGACGGAAGGAGAAATCTCTGGGTACAACAATTCTGCTTCAAAACATTGAGATTCTTTCACTCCGCTTGCGCTCGTTCAGAATGACAATTCAATGTCATTCCGACGGAAGGAGGAATCTCTGTGTAGAAAAATTCTGCTTCAAAACATTGAGATTCTTTCACTCCGCTTGCGCTCGTTCAGAATGACGTTTTCATATATTTTTAAAACCAAAAAAACCTGCAAGGTTTGGAAAGCTTGCAGGTTCTCAAAAACTTAAAAAATTATTTTAGTTATTCCCCAAAATTATAGGCAAACCACTTTCGCCGGAACCAATAACCACGGTTTTTGCATTTGGCGATTTGGCCAATTCCAAAGTGGCTTGAATTCCTTTTTCACGAAGGATTTTGTCCGTTAAGGATTCATCCAAGATCCTGTTGGCAGCAGCTTTTCCTTCCGCATCAATTCTTTGACGTTCTGCTTCTTGCTCAGCTTTGGTCAGACGAAATTCGTATTCCAAAGATTCCTGTTCTTGTCTTAATTTTCTTTCAATCGCATCTTTAATGTTGGTAGGCAAAGAAACATCCCTTACCAGAATTTCATTTACCTGAACGTATTGGTCATTCAATAAAACACGTAATTCCTGTAAAATTTCCTTCTGAATCAATTCGCGCTTACTCGCATATAATTGCTCTGGATCATACCGTCCAACAACCGCACGTGCTGCCGATCTTACAGCTGGCTGAAGCAACCGTTGAATATATTCTACCCCTTTTTCCTGGTGAAGAAGTCCCAATTCTTTATATGACGGCTGAAACCAAACCGATGCATCTAATTTTATTTCCAATCCGTTTGAAGATAAAACCTGCATTTTTTCGTCCAGCGTTTGTTGCCTAACTTCATAAACAAAAACATCGTTCCAGGGTGCTACAAAATGGAATCCTTCTCCCAATGGTGGTTCATCTGTTACTACACCTTCGCCAAAAGTGCGAAACAACACACCTGCTTCTCCAGAGTTAATGGTTACGGTAGACTTGCTAATAAGAACAATAAAAACAATAATTCCTACTACAAGAGGAACTGCAAATTTTGGTAGTCTTTCCATGTATTTAAAATTTTCATTGATTAACTTGATTCAGAAATTAAATCAAGATTGGAAAGCCAAATATAGGGGAACCAAACCTTTTTTGCAGTGTAATTTTAGGAAATTATTAAGAAAAAATTCAGAAACAAAAAACAGGAAAACCATGATTCAAAACCATTTTTTTCTTTTGAAGTAAACCACCATTCCCACAAATATTAAAATCATAATTCCCCACAGCACAAAGTAACTACCCTCCCATTGGAGTTCGGGCATATATTCAAAATTCATCCCGTAAATACCCGCAATAAAAGTCAATGGAATAAAAATTGTTGCGATGATGGTCAGCACTTTCATGACTTCGTTCATTCTGTTGCTAATGGTTGTCATGTACATATCCATCAAACCCCAAGACATTTCACGGTAGATATCAATATTTTCCGAAACCTGAATAACATGATCATAAAGATCTCGCAAATAATTCACTGTTTGTTCCTGAACGAGTTCACTCTCCATTTTCTCTAACCGACTTACTACCTCACGTAGCGGATAAACAGCTCTTCTGATTCGCAACATGGTTCGTTTAATTTCCTGAATTTCAAAAGTAATATCATCATTCGGCTGCGCTCGAAACAAACGTTCCTCAAGATTCTCGATTTTGTCGCTCATCTCCTCCATCACAACAAAATAATTATCCACAATGGCATCAAGAAGTGCAAAAACCAGATAATCTGCGCCTCTTGTGCGTATTTTTCCTTTTGCATTTGAAAGTCGGTTTCTCACATCGTCAAAAACATCACCTCCGGCTTCTTGAAAAGTA
>DASSWB010000055.1:0-44676 GCA_035705495.1 Salinimicrobium sp.
TGGATCATTGGTAAAGGACTTAAGCTACAGTCTGAGCCTGTTTTGTCTGTATTAAAAACAGAAGGAATTCAGGTAAATGACCTTACAGATTTTAAAGCAGCTGTAGAAGCGCGTTTCAATCTTTGGGCCAAAAGCAAAAGAGTTGATTATAAAGGTCAGGACAATCTACACGCTCTGGCAAACTCCGGTTATAAAACTGGGTTTTTAGGCGGTGATTATCTTGTAATACTACGTGTAGAAGAGGGTGAACTTAATGTACAGGTAATAGACGGCCAGCAGGTACAGTCTCCAATTTTTGATGATGCCGCGCATAAAGAAGCAGAGAAGAAAGGTAACACAATCAGAAATGGAATTGAAAAAGATTCCAGAGGGCGGCATGTTGCTTTTTATGTAAGAGTTGAAGACAAAGGATCCTTGTTCGGGAAATTTGAGCGCGTGGCTGCTTATGGCGAAAATACAGGCCGTAAAATGGCATGGATGGTATATTTTGATAAACACAGAATTGACCATGACAGGGGAATTGGCGCACTGACTTCCATTCTTGAGAAAATTGAAAAGCTGGACCGTTATACAGAAGCAACTGTAGGCAGTGCAGAAGAACGAGCTAAAATGGTATTATCTATTGAGCATTCTGCGGATAGTACAGGTGAGAATCCTTTAGCTGAGAAAATGAGGATAGCAATGGGAAGAGGAACTGCAGAAGAAACGAAACCTGACAGTTATTCCGCCTCAGAACAAAAGGCAAAAGATATTACCAGGACCACATCTAAGCAGGTGGTTAATTTACCTATTGGTTCAAAATTGGTAACACCTTCTTCCAGTGGTGCCGAAATCAATTTCCCAGAGTTCTGGAAAGCCGTGTTCAATTGTCTGGCCGCTGCGGTAGATATACCACCAGAAGTGGCACTACAGATGTACAATTCAAACTATTCTGCAAGTAGGGCTGCTATAAATGGATGGCAACAGCTTATGGATGTTTCCAGAGATAAATTTGCATCGGATTTTTACAAACCGATTTTTGAGAGATGGCTGGAGCTTGAGGTTTTAAAATCCAAGGTAAACGCACCAGGATATCTATCTGCTATAAAGAAAAAGAATGTTTTTGGATTGGAAGCTTATGCTCATTGCAGGTTTACCGGTTCTAATATGCCGCACATAGATCCTTTAAAAGAAGTGAAAGCAATAAGGGAAATGTTAGGTTCTGAAATGGACGGAGTGTCTCTTATAAGCTTAGAACAGGCTGCGGAGAAATTGAACTCCGGAGATTGGCTTGAGAACTACAAAAAATTCACAGAAGAACAAAAAACAATACCAAAACCAAATGTCACAGATAAAAGTAAAACCGGAGAATAAAACCCGCACATGGGCGGATAGGATAAGGTTTCGAGTTGGTGAAACAGTTAAGCACAACGGTGCATCTTATGTGAATTTAACCGGTGCCAATTCTGAGCCTGGTGTGGGTAGTGATTGGTTGATGGTTGGTGGTAGTACAGTTATTTATTATGAGCATGTTTTAACAGATGCCACTTCAATTAATTGGAATAGTGCGAATGCTTTTTTGGAAGCCACAGCAGCAGTTGGTGATACCAGAGATATAACTTTTGTGGATACTCCAGGAAAATATTCCCTTCAGTTTAAACAAGATGCAACAGGTGGTAGAAAGTTGACTTTTTCGAATGCTGAAACCATTAGCGGATTAATTGATCTTGAACCGGAAGCAATTTCCTTCATTGAACTTTATATCGAGTCCAACACAAAAAGTCATATAAGAATTAAAGGTCAACAACCTGTAATTGGCGAAACCCCCACAGGTGTTATTGACGGAGTAAATACCACTTTCACAACTGCTAAACCTTTTGCAACAGGAAAAACCTCGTTATACCTAAATGGAATACGACAGCATTTGGGAGATGATTATACTGAGGTAGGTAATGGTGCGGTAGAATTTATCATTGCTCCTGAAGTTGATGACAAGATAATAATAGACTATTAATTCTGAAAAAATGACAATGACGAAAGTTAGAGCCGGACAGATAAGGGGAATTGCCAAAACATTTGCGCCAATTCTTAGAAGCATTGAACCTGTTTTTATGTTGCCAAATGCTTCAGGGGAATTGATAATGACAGGAGAATTTTTCAACCCTGAAACAACCGTAGAAATAGAAGGATGCACCGTTAATTCTTTTGAATTTGTTTCAACCACCGAAATAAGAGTTGCAATTACAACAGGGGTGACTGAAGGTTACTTTGACGTGAGCTTTGACAATGGACTAACAAGTGTTTATGTTGATGGTTTTATTGTGAGCTTAGGCGAAGTTACTGTTCCGGAAGCAACTTCATGGACAAATATACAAGAGCCGATCAGCTTTGAAACTGGCTCGGTACTTTTAGATGTATTTAATTCATTGGGAAAAGCGCGGCTGAATATAGAATTAGATGTGACTACTGATTTTCAGGTTCGTTTTTCTCAAAAAAGATCCGCGTTAGGTTCATACCCTGTGGGAGCTAACTATTATCCGGTAAAAATACTTTCATCTTCAGACGATTCTGTTTTGTTTCAACTACAAAATTACAACAACGTCAACTTTTCCATTAAAGATGGTGCAGATACTCAGTTAAAACACATTTATGCAAATGAAGATTTTGATATTTATGAAGGAGAAGTAATTGTAGAGTACAAAGAAGGTTTGTGGACTTTTTACGCTGAAGGGTTCACATATACGGCATTAATTCATAACAATTTGATTAACAATGTTTGGTTTGATTTTTCTGTAAGAACCATGGATATAAAGGACATAAAGATTATACAACTATGAAACTAATAACAAAAACAGAAACCTACAAATCACCACAGCCCCACCAAGGGAGTTTTGAAGGTGCATTTATAGAAGATTTTAGCATCACTTCAATTCGTGGTAGAAACCGCTTAGAAGTAACATTTGCGCTTTGCTACTTAAACGAGAAAGGAATTAAAACGGTTTTAGATACCGCTACTTTGGCTTTTTTTGGAAATGAAAACGAGGCATTTAGCAGTAATAAAACTACTTGGTTTCAATATCCAAACCCAAATTATGATCCACAGGCAGAAGGTAGCGAAGAATATCTACACGAAAAATTAATGGATTATTTGGCCGTACATGAAGGCATTTTCCCAGAAGGCTACACAATCACAAATTATGGTTATCCAACCTTAGAGAAAGCGCTTCAATACTTCACCGGCGGCACATTGGCACAACCAGAAGTTTTTCTTGAAGCGGAATTAGCCAAAGGATGGCTATTGAACACACTTTCCTTAAACGGTGAAATAGTAGGACGTCAATTTCAATTTGAAGTATAGTGAACTGGGTAAACAAAATATCAAAGTTAATTTGTGAGGCTGTAAAAAACCTCCTTGAATTAATAGGCTGCTTATGCTTAATTGTGTTGGCTGCCGCTTTGTTTCTTGTTATTACCCCTTTTGCCCTATGCTGGAAAATATACGTTTCCATATTCACCGAAAACCGCAAAGCCCGCGAAATTATGAGCGGTACAGCTCAATTTTTTAAAGCAATTGCCATTAGTATTGATAAGTTTGGAAATGTGGCGTTTGGTGGTTTATTCAATTGGTTGTTCCTAAAAAACAACGTTCATTCTTTTGGCAATACTCATGAAACTATCAGCGAGGTTTTGGGATGGGCATTTAAAATTAAAGATCTTAATAGCAAAGGCTTGTGTTTATATTTTCTATTAAATATGATTGAAAAAGATCATTGCGAAAATGCTAGAATCATAGGTGTTCAGAAGGCAAAAATTAAGATTGCATTATACGAATCACTTATTCCGATCAAATGATTAAATCAAGTTTTATATTCTGCTCATTTTCATCCTGGTTAAAAGGTATTTATCATTTAGCTATTGATAATACTTTTTCAGTGAGTATTATGTCTACTATTTTCACCGGTGGAATTGCCTTTGGTCAATTTGCAATAGATGATAGCATATTCGGCACCACTAATCTTGTTATTGGATTAGTGATATTGACAGTGTTTATAAATACTGGGTTTGGTATTTCAAAAAGTATGAAAAGGGCAAAAGAATTATTTGCTGAGGCTCAGAAATATGAATCTACAACACCAAAATATAAATGCTGTATAAGAAAAAGTGAGAGGTTTCATTTTGATATTAAAAAATTGAATTTCGTTTTTTTTAAGTGCCTGTCCCTTATGGCATATCTCTTCTTTGTAAAGGCATTAATGACCGACGGATCTGATGTTGGTTGGACCATGGAAGCCTTGAATTTAACAGCTGAGGTTCTAACCAAAGTACCTGTAGCAATTTTTTGGTATTACGAATTCAAATCTATTGGAGAAAATTCAGAATTTCTATATGGAAAAAAAGCTTCAATATTCAAGATAGTTGAAGGGATTTTTGAACCACGGATATTTAAATTCTATGGTTCAAAAACTCCAGCTGACGGAGTGCATAATAATTTTAATGATGAAGAAAATGACGGTATCTAACAATCTTATAGAATTTGTAAAGCAGTACGAAAGCTTGCATGATGGGGACCTGACTAAAATAGGTTTACAGCCCAAACCATGTCCTGCTGGATATTGGACTGAAGGATATGGAAGTGTGGTAATTGGGCCATACGGAGAAATGATGATTGTTGAAAAATACCCCTCAATAGAAATGGTTTTACCATACTCTAAAATAACCACTGAAGCTGAAGCAAATGCTGATCTGATTTCGGGGTTAAATAAAAGAGCTAAAGGTGTTAATAAGAGATTAAAGGTGAATGTGAGTCAATGTCAATTTGATGCTCTTTTGAGCCATGCTTATAACTGCGGATTTTCAACTACACTATATGCCCTTGTGAATTCTTGTGCTCCAGAAGAGAAAATTAAAAATTGGTTTACTAAAAAATACATCACAGCAGCGGGAAAATACATGAAGGGATTACAGTACAGGAGAAATGATGAATATGAGATATGGAGTGGGAAAAATTACAAAAGAGAGTATAAATTAAGTGTTTGATGCAAATAAACACAGCCGAAATCCTACTAATGCTGGAAGTATGGAAAGAGCATTTAGAAACTTTATAATATTATGTATAGCAGCTGTTTTGCTGGCACTTGCCGCGATATATTTAACTATTAATTTGCAGATATGATAGTTTTAAAAAAAACATGGACGTACATCGTAATAGCAATTCTTTTGCTGATCCTGTTTTTCAAAGGGTGTGATTCAGAACCGAAAAAGAAAACCATTGAAGTGAAGGTTCCTGAGATCACTGCAGAACTTCCGGAGCAAAAGCCTGAGCATAAAAACGCTAAGGATCCTGTTGAGGTAAAATGGAAAGAAAAAGTAATTGAAGTTCCCAATCCAGTTAATGAAGAACTGGCTATTGCATACCAAAAGGCAAAAGACAGCCTTGAGCGTTACAAAATGTACTTAGATGCCATACAGATGAGGGAGTTTATCAGCGAATATGAGGATGATAATTTAAAACTTACTTTAACTGGCATGGTTCAAGGTGAGGTGCAATCAATAAAACCCACCTACACGATCAAAGAAAGAACCGCGACAGCTGAGGTAGAAGAAAAAGAAACGGTTTTCAGGCTCTTAGGCGGTGTCGAATTCGGAAACAATACAATGCTGAACGATTTCAGATATAAAGCTAATTTGGGCTTCCAGAACGCCAAGGGAAATATATTAAGAGGTTCTTTTTCAAATGAGAATGGTATTAATTATATTTACCTAGGTTATGATATCTCTATTTTTCAGATAAGGAGGTAGTTAAAATTGCACATTGATTTTTTTCATACTTTCCATTAATCTCTTTTTGTGGTTCACAGCATAATGTTCTACGGCCATGTGTGTTGATTTATGCCCGTTCACTGCACTGGCCATATTTATATCTACAGCTTCAGCTATTAAGTCGGTATGGAGATGTTTTAGAGCGTAAAAATCAACTGTGATACCTAATTTACCCTTTACATGCCTTTTCCAACGCCTGGTAATCTGATCCTCTCTGATTTTATTTATTCCAGGTACCAAACCATTCGAAAATAAATATTCATGGTCCCGTGCATCGCTTAAGATTTCGGACCATAAATGCACGACGTTTTTATTGATAGGTTTTATTACTTCTTCATAACCGCGCCCTTTCTTAACCAGTATTTTAAATTCAAGATTAAAAAGCCTTACATCTTCCTTCCTTATTCTTAGAAATTCGGTGGTTCTACATCCGGCATGAAAAAACAATTGTAAAAATCTCCAAAATTTATAATTATTGGGCTTTAAATAATTGTTGATTTTTTCTCTTTCATCTGCGGTGAGAATTGTTCTGAGTCTTTTTACGGTTTTTCTTTTCTTGATTTCCTTTACAGGGTTGATTTCGATTGTTTCCATTTCTGCCAGTTCGGAAAATATCATTAAGACGTAGGATCTAACTTTATTATAGCGTTTATCAGAGTAATTGTTTTGTTCTGACATATGCTCAAGAACAACTCGAAGGTGTTTTCTCCGGAGATCCTGAATAGGTGTTTCGCTGAGCCTTAGTTGACGTAAAGATTTGGTGAGGTACTTTGTAACAGATGTAATGTCACTAATAGTTGAAGGAGCACCCTTGATGTTTTTGTCCGCGCGTTTTATTGCTTTCTCTGCAGGAGTGGATGGATCTATTTCATATTCGAAATCAAAGTCCCCAATTTTCCTTTTGGTAATAGGATTAAAACCCTCTTTTAATTGGTTGATTTCATAATCTAGAAGTGCGGAGACTGCGGATCTTCTTTCAGAAAGCGTTTTATATCGGTTAACACCGGCTTTAACTATAATGAGTTTTCCGTACTGTTTTGGATCATCTTTGAATTCAGGATCATAGAAATAATACTGTACATACCACTTCTTTTTTAGTGAGCATGATTTAGCTGTTCTCCAGTCTGGAGGGTGGATAGATGGTTCACTGCAACTGCAGTTGTGTGGTAGTAGTATCATCTGTAGTTTTATTAACGAAATTATTAACGTTTTTAAAATCTACAGCGGTAAGGAATCACTTAAAAAATCTCCCAAAGCCTTTGTTTATGGGCTTCGGGAGTCTGGTGGTGCCTCCAGGAATCGAACCAGGGACACAAGGATTTTCAGTCCTTTGCTCTACCAACTGAGCTAAGGCACCAGTACTTTTAAGCGGTTGCAAATATAATTTCAATTTATTTAATCCACAAAGGAAATTATCAAAAAATGCTTTTGTAATTTAGCCGCTCCAAAATTAGAACGATGAATCTAGTAGTTGATGTTGGGAACTCCTTGATTAAAATGGCTGTTTTTCAAGATGATAAGCTTTTAAAAAAGTTTGCTTCGGTTAAAATAGATTTTAAAAATAAATTTGAGGAAGTTAAGATTCAGTATCCATTAATCGGTCGAATTTTGGTTTCTAATGTTTCAGAACCCGATTTTTTAAAACTCAAAAAACCAAAAAAAGTCGAAGAAATACTTTTTTTGTCCCCGGAATTAAAACTTCCTTTTGTCAATAAATATTCCACACCAAAAACCTTGGGTCACGATAGAATTGCGTTGATGGCTGCCGCATCGAAATATTTTAAAGATGAAAATGTTTTGGTAATTGACGCCGGAACTTGCCTTACTTTTGATTTTTTAAATTCGGAAAACGAGTATTTGGGTGGAGCAATTTCTCCCGGTTTGAAAATGCGATATGATGCGCTACATAATTTCACTTCCAAATTACCGTTATTAGAGCCTGATGATGAAGTTGAACTGATTGGCAATTCGACAAAAAATTCAATTAATTCTGGAGTAATTAATGGAATAACAAAGGAAATAGATGGCGTAATTAATGAGTATTCAGCACTTTATCCCAATACCAAAATATTGTTGACTGGAGGGGATGCGCAAATTTTGTCTAAAAGACTAAAAAATAGCATCTTTGCAAATTCAAATTTTCTGTTGGAAGGTTTAAACTACATATTAGAAATCAATAACAATCAATGATTAAAAAATCAATTTTAATCGTAAGCATTTTATTTACAGTGATTACGAGTGCCCAAGAGAATGTTGCTTCTCCTTATTCTTTCTACGGAATTGGGTTGATGAAGTTCAAGGGAACTGTAGAAAACAGGAGTATGGGCGGATTGAGTATTTATACAGATAGTATTCATGTAAATCTTCAAAACCCGGCTTCCTACGGAAATTTGGAATTGACCACTTATACCATTGGAGCAAGCCATAAGGAGATAGATTTTAAAAGCAACGGTGGGGAAGAACATTCATCTTCTTCTTCCATTGATTATTTAGCTATTGGAATCCCCGCGGGTAAATTTGGTTTTGGCTTCGGTTTAATGCCATTCTCTTCCGTGGGATATCGACTAACTGACATTACTCCGGAAGCCGAAAACAGGTATTATGGACGAGGCGGGATTAATAGGGTATTTTTATCAGCAGGTTATCAAATAAATGACAACTTTCGATTAGGATTGGAAGCAAACTATAATTTCGGGAATATTTACAATAAAAGTTTGTTAATGCAATCGACCGTACAATATGGTACTAGAGAGGTCAATACAACAAATCTTACTGGTTTCAGTTATAGACTGGGTTTGAATTATATTAATAATATTTCCGAAAACCTCGAATTTAGAGCATCAGCTTATTTTACACCTTCAACTGATATTTCTTCTGAAAATGAACGGGAAATCTCCACAGTTCTTTTTGATGTCAATGGAAATGATCTTGCTGTTGACACACATGATCTGGAAACACAAAATTCCGATATGGCTTTGCCAACTCAATATTCTTTGGGAGCAGGCTTTGGCAAGAAGAACAAATGGTTTTTGGGAATGGAATATTCCCAAATTGGAGCCAGCGAATTCACCAACCGATCTTTCACGGTAGATGATGCCTCCTTTGAAAACGCATCCAGTTACAAAATAGGTGGATTTTTGGTGCCGGAATACAATTCATTGACGAACTACTTTAAAAAGATTACTTACAGGGCAGGTTTTAGATTTGAAGAAACCGGGCTGGTAAAGGCAAACGAACCGATAAATGAATTTGGCATATCTTTTGGAGTAGGGCTACCCGTCGGGTCATGGTTCTCTAATGCCAATTTGGGTGTAGAGTATGGGCAGCGCGGAACAACAGCCGCAGGTTTGGTAAAAGAAGAATTCTTCAATTTTTCCATAAGTTTGTCCTTGAATGATAAATGGTTCGTAAAACGTAAATTTGATTAACCCTATTTAGACTGTTATTATGAAAAACAAAATTATTTTTGCATTTGTGGGGATCTTGTTGAGTGCAGGTGTTTCTAATGCACAAGCTACCCAAGATTGTCAGGTAAAGGCTTCTTTGGCTTATGATCAAGCAAAGTCAAAAAATTATGATGCCGCTTACCCCCAAATAATGAAGGTGATTGAGGAATGTCCGAAATATAGTTTGGCGACTTTTCAATATGCTGAAATTATTTTAGAATATAAAATCAACAAAGCTGCCGATGGACCTAAGGAGCAATATGTTCAAGAATTAATCGATGTCCTAAAGCAACGCATGGAATATTTTCCTGCCAAAACCCAAAAAGGGAAAACGTTTAGTCAAATCGGACAGTTGATGTATGACTATAATGTTGGTTCTAAAAAAGAACAATACGCCATGTTTGATAAGGCATTTACTGAAGATGCCGAACATTTTACAAGCGCAAAATCTTTAATCACTTATTTTTATCTTCTTATTGACCTTCAAGATGCAGGAGAAGCTACGCTTCAGGATGTATTTGAAAAATATGACGATGTTTCCGCAAAAATTGAAGAAGAAGAAAATGCTTTGGCCGAAAATGTTGCTCCTTTATTGAAAAAACAAGAATCTGGACAAGCTCTTACCGCCAAGGAAGAGACATTATTGAAAAATTCTGAAATAAACTTAAAAGCTTATAGCCAAGTTAGAGGTGCCATCAATGGAAAATTGGGACAAAGGGCAGACTGTGAAAATTTAATTCCTTTGTACAATGGCGAATTTGATGCGAAGAAAGGTGATGTTGAATGGTTGCGTAGAGCAGCTGGTAGATTGTCAAGCAAAGAATGTACTGAAGATCCTTTGTTTTTTAAATTGGTGGAAGCTTTACACACAGCAGAACCATCAGCTAAAACCGCTCGATACTTAGGGGAATTGGCTGAAAACGACGGAAATTCTTCTAAAGCTTTGGAATATTTCAATCAATCTGCTGAATTGGAAACAAATCCTTCAGACAAAGCCGCAGTATATTACAAAATTGCCAACAACTATAAAGCAAAAGGAAGTTTTGGACAGGCAAAAAACTTTTACAACAAAGCGTTACAAGCAAAACCTTCAATGGGACGAGCTTATTTGCAAATTGCCGCAATGATTGCTTCCAGTGCCAATGATTGTGGAACCACATCTTTTGAAAAGAGAGCGGTTTATTGGTTAGCTGCTGATTATGCTGCAAGAGCGGGAAGGGTTAATCCGTCCTTACAAAGTACAGCCAACCAAACGGTAGCGAGTTATAAAGGAAGAGCTCCACAACGTTCTGATATATTCCAAGAAAACATGCAGGGAAAAACAGTCCGAATTGGTTGCTGGATTAATGACAGTGTTGTCGTTCCTACACTATAAACATGAAAATTCCAAACAGGAAAAAAATTCAAGGCATTGCTGTAATTTTTATTGCGGCAATGCTTTTTTCTTGTGAAGGAAACCTTCAGGATGTTCAAAGAATGTATGATAAAGATGAAAATCCGCAGGCAATAGGCGAAGGAATACATTTAAAATACACCGATTCCGGTAAAATTGTGGCTTCCTTAAGAAGCGAAAAATTATTGGATTTTACTAATAAGTTATTTCCCTTTAGGGAATTTCCGGAGGGTGTAAGAGTGGAATTTTTTGATGAAGCAAATCAGAAAAACACGGTTACTGCGGACTATGCTATTGTTTATGAAACCACAAATTTGATTGATTTACGTGGCAATGTCGTGATTCTGACCAGCGATAGCACCAAATTACAAGCAGACCAGTTATATTGGGACCAAAGTAAAAACTGGATTTTTACCGACCGACCGAATACTATTCAATTTAAAAATGGAGCGATCAATAAAGGTCAAGGATTTGACGCGAGTCAAGATTTTTCAACCTTCATTTCAAGATCGAATGTTGGAATTCAAATAATAGAAGATAAAGAATGATGAAATTTTACAAACTAATCGAATATGCCTACTTGGCATTTGCGCTGTTTTTTCTTATTGAAGCTTTTCGGATTTGGGAAGCTGAAGAAAACAAAGCCTATTTATATTTAGGTTTTGTGGTTATAGCGGTTTTTATGTTTTTCTTTAGAAGAAAATTCAGAAGGAGACAGGAAAAGGATAAAAAATAATTGATTCTTACATTTTTATGGTGAAATGAAATTTATTGTTTTTAGTTTTTTTCTAATCCTAAAAACACTATTTTCGCCCACTATTACATTCAGAATAATTCATTTATAAAATGGCAGTATTAAACAAAATTAGACAGCGTTCTGTTTTTCTTATTATTATTATCGCATTGGCTTTATTTTCTTTCGTTTTAGCTGATGTTATTAGAAGTGGCGGCTTCTCTTCACAAAAATCCCAAAGCACGATTGCTACGGTAAACGGTGAAGACATAGAACGTGAAGATTTTGCTCGACAAGTAGAATTTGTTCAACAAAATTCAGGTGGAAACATGACCACTACCCAAGCTGTAAAAACCGTTTGGGAAGAAAGAATCAAACAAATGGTTCTGGAAGAGGAATTGGATGAATTAGGTATTCAAGTAGAGCAATCACAAATAAAACAACTATTGGCAGAGAGACTTCAAGGGAATCCCAATTTTGTTGACGAAGAAGGCTTTTTTGATGAAAACCGACTTCAAGAATATGTAGCAACAATAAAAAGCACCTCTCCTGCAGCTTATCAACAATGGTTAGACTTCGAAAATTCGGTTGCCCAGAGCGCAAGAGAACAAATATATATTAATATGGTAATGGCCGGAATGGGATCAACCTTGAAAGAAGGAGAAAGAGCATACAGGCTAGCTAACGATAAAGTGGATCTTGAATTTGTTCAAATTCCATTTACAACTATTCCAGATTCTGAAGTCGAAGTTTCCAAGGAAGAGATTCAGTCTTACATTAAAGCGCATCCTGAAAAATACAAAACCGAAGCTTCACGAGATATTCAATACGTATATTTACCAGAGAAAGCTTCAACTGCCGATGATGAAGAAGTAAGGGCACGGGTTTCCAAACTTCTTGAGGACAAGGTAGAATTCAATAATGTTAGCAAAACCAACGATACGGTTCCTGGATTCGCAAATACAGAAAAAATCGAAGAATTTGTAAATCAAAATTCTGACGTACAATATAACGATCGGTTTTTATTTGAAAAAGACCTACCAAAGGATTATGCACCAAAACTGTCTACTTTAGAGGTAGGTGAAGTTTTTGGCCCCTATAAAGATGGGAATTCATGGAAAATTTCAAAAGTCGTTGAAATAAAAGAAATGCCCGATTCAGCCAAGGCAAGTCATATTTTAATTGCTTACGACGGTACACAAACAGCAACATCAGATTTAAATAGAAGCAAAGAAGAAGCAAGAATCTTGGCAGACAGTATTTTGACCGTCGTAAAGTCCGATAAAGATATGTTTTCTGAACTTGCTGCAAAATATTCTTCTGATCCTTCCAATAAAGATAATGGAGGTGATTTGGATTATTTCCCTCAGGGAAGAATGGTGCCTCCGTTCAACGATTTCGTTTTTGAAAATGAAAAAGGAGACATGGGTGTTGTTGAAACAAGATTTGGTTTTCACGTGATTTCCATTGACGATCAAACCGAAAAAGAAAAAGCTTGGAAGTTGGCAACCATTGTACAACCTGTTGAAGCTTCGGAAAAGTCATTACAGGATTTATTCCGCGAAACCACAAAATTTGAAATTGCTGCAAAAGAAGGAGATTTTTCAGAAGCGGCGAAAGAAACCGGAGAACCCGTAAGACAGGTTAAAGGAATTGGGGAATTGGAAGAATCCATTCAAGGTTTAGGTTCACAAAGAGCCCTTGTACAATGGGCCTTTAACGAAGAAACCGAGGTTGGTGATATTAAAAGATTCGATTATAGCGGCGGATACGTTGTAGCTCAAGTTACAGCCGTTAACGATTCTGGTTTGATGAGTGTTGAAGATGCTTCAGCAACGGTAACGCCCATTTTGAGAAAGCAGAAAAAAGCAGAAATCATCAAAGAAAAAATAGCTAAAAAATCAATGTCTGAAATTGCTTCTGCCAATGGTGTTTCCATTCAAACTGCCAATGCGGTTAATATGGAAAACCCAACACTTGTTGGTGCAGGACGAGAGCCGATGATAGTAGGAGCGGCATTCGGATTGGAAGAAGAAAAGGTAAGCGCACCAATTGCTGGTGAGAAGGGTGTTTACGTTATTAAAGTAACCAAGAAGACCGCGGCCCCTGATCTTCCCAATTACCGTAGTTATGCAATGCTTGAAACTCAGGCGAACAGGACTTCTGCTCGTGAAAGAGTTCTTGAGGCACTGAAAAATTCTGCAGAAATTGAGGATAATAGAGCTAACTTCTATTAAGCTTAATCATTTTTGAAAATAAAAAAAGCTGTCTTTCGAGACAGCTTTTTTTATAGAATAATTTCTGAATAGCCGAGTACGGTATGATATCCTTTTTTCTTGAAGTATCTTTTTTCTGCTTCAGAGCCTACCGCTAAAATAAAGTCACCTCCCCAAGCTCCCAAACTTTTAACCAAATAAGGATAATCCGGGAACAACTGGTGTTTTATTGTTTGCACATTTATGACTTCGGAAATTATTTCCTCATGTTGCTCCAATAACTGCTGAAATTCAGCTAAATTATCACATTCCAAAATCCTTTCCGTAATATCGGAAATATTCTTGACGGCTTCTTCCCTTCGCATTAAATCAATTTTTTCATAATTGAATATGGCTTCCCTGCTGTTTTGTTTCCGATTGAGATGTACAAAAAACAAGTCATTTTTAAAAATTGGATTATAATCCACAGGAAACCCGCCTTTCTTAATCTCGTAAATTAAAGGCTGACCTATCTGGGCCGAAGCAATATCATAGCCACTTCCACCAAAGGTGTTTTTTAAAAGCAAAAAAGCATCTACCTTCAGCCATTGAGCAATATTATTGATAAGCGTAGAAGAGGATCCCAATCCCCAGTTAGAAGGAAAATCAAGACTTGAAGTTATTGAATATCCAGATTTCAACGATTCTGGAGATAATCTAAAAGCTTCATTCAAAATTGAAAACAACCGATCAACAAACGGTGAGGAGTAATTTTTCCTTTTCTGATTTAAAAAATCTGAGATAGGAAATACATGTTCAATCCATATTTTTCCTTGGCTATCATAGCTTTTCCAATCAATAAGCGGTTCTGGAATACCAATTACTTTTAAACTCTGACCTAATTTGGTAGGCAACGCAAAAGCTTTGGCCCCGTTCAGAACCACATATTCTCCTGTTAGCAGCAGTTTTCCGTTGCTGAAAATTTCTTTCATCAAGACCTTAAATTCTCCAAATGCTTCACCACAGCACCATGAGTGACTTTTTCATTTCTGAAAAATTCTATAATAGACGACTTTTCCGAAGGCGATGCGTTTAATTGATTCAAGATATTGGTCAGGTGCATCTTCATATGTCCTTCCTGAATTCCCGTGGTTATTAAAGACTTCACCGCAGCAAAATTTTGTGCGAGTCCGGCGACGGCTACTATTTGCATCAAATCTTTTGCCGATGGCTTTTGTAATAATTCCAACGCCAGTTTCACCAAAGGGTGTAAGGAAGTGAGTCCGCCAACCGTTCCCAAAGCCAAAGGAATTTCCATCCAAAATCGGAAAATTCCATCTTCTACAGATGCATGGCTAAGGCTTGAATACTTTCCCTCTTTTGAAGCATAAGCGTGCACCCCAGCTTCAATCGCCCGGAAATCATTTCCCGTGGCCAAAACCACAGCGTCAATTCCGTTCATTATCCCTTTATTATGGGTTACCGCTCTATGCGGTTCTACTTCAGCAATTTTAATGGCGGTAAGAAATTTATTGGCAAAATCTGATGAGGAGATATGATCGTTCACGTCGCACAAATCATCAACCGGACATGAGACTTCCGCCCTTACCAAGCAATTTGGAACCAAATTGGATAAAATGCTCATGATTATTTGAATGTCTTTTTCGGTTTCAGAAAATTCTGCAAATAATTTTGCTTCAGATTTAAAGACCTCGGCAAAGGTTTCCAGACAAGAGTTGATGAAATTGGCCCCCATGGAATCCACCGTTTCGAAAGATGCATGAAGCTGGTAATAATTTTCCAAAAGATTCGTCTTGTTCCGTAATTCTAGCGAAACCAGTCCTCCACCCCGCTTCTTCATATTATGCTCTAAAGGAAAGATTGCCTCAATTAAAACGGGCTTGACAGAATTAAAAAATTTGTGTAGCGTCTCTTCATTTCCCGAAAAAAGGAAATGTACTTGTCCAATTTTTTCAGTATTCAAAATTTCCGCCTTAAAACCTCCCCGAGAAAGCCAAAACTTAGCGGCTTTACTGGCAGCTGCAATTACAGAGCTTTCTTCAATCGTCATGGGCAGCGCATACAATTTTCCGTTAATCAAAAAATTAGGTGCAATTCCGAAGGGTAGATAAAAATTGGAAATTGTATTTTCAGTGAACTCATCATGCAGTTGTTGCAGCTCTTCATTTGAATTCCAGTACTGTTTAAGAATATTTTCGGCTTCGGGATTATTCCTTAGATAAGTCTTACTTATCCATGATATTTTTTCGTTTTTCGAAAACTTAGAAAAGCCGTTAACGGGGTCAATCATTGGTATATTGTATCAAATAAGTCCAAAGATACAATTGTTCCTCATTTTGCCGTTGTTTGAAGGAAGGGTTTTTTAACAGTATATTAGTATTTAACAAGAAAAATCGACCATTTCTGAGGAAAATTTAGTAAACTTGGCAGGAAAATTTTTTACTCAAATTTAAATGAAAAATATATTTAAGCTTTCCGCGCTTTTCCTTTTTGTCATTTCCTCAGTAACAGCACAGAACCGGAAAGTTACCTTAGAAGAAATCTGGAACGGCACCTTTAGCCAAGAATATTTAGACGCCCTTGAATCCCTGCAAAACGGTGAAGAATATGCAATACTTAATTTCGACAGAAAAAACAGAAGTACCAGTATTGATGTTTATAGCTACAAGACGGGGGAAAAAACCCGAACTTTGGTCAACAGCAATGATTTAAAGGAGATTGCTTTCTTTTCCGATTACAGTCTTAGTGATGATGAATCAAAAATTTTATTGGCGACAAATGTCGAACGTATCTATAGACGTTCTTCCAGGGGAATTTATTACATCTATGATACAACAGACAAGAGTTTAAAAAAATTATATGAAGAACCCGTGCAGGAGCCTACTTTTTCACCTGATGGCAGCAAGGTAGCTTTTGTTCATGAAAACAATATTTTCGTCAAAAACCTGAAAGATGATACTTTAGTTCAAGTTACTTCGGATGGAGAAAAAAATAAAATCATCAATGGAATCACTGACTGGGTATACGAGGAAGAATTTTCATTTGTCCGAGCTTACGAATGGAATACGGATGGAAGTCAGATAGCTTACATAAGATTTGACGAAACCGAAGTTCCCGAATTTTCGATGGATGTTTACGGTCAAGATTTATATCCTTCACAGGAGGTTTTTAAATATCCGAAGGCAGGTGAAAAAAATGCGATTGTTTCTTTGCACACCTATAATTTGAACAGTAAAAAAACAGATAAGGTAAATCTTGATAACTATAAGGATTTTTATATTCCGAGAATAAAATGGACCAATGATGCAAATACCCTCAGTGCACAAATCCTAAATAGACATCAGAATAATTTGGACTTATTATTTGTTGATACCCGAACAAATAAGGCTAAAACAGTACTCAATGAAGTTGATGAGGCTTACGTTGATATTACAGATAACCTTACTTTTTTAAAAGACAACAGCTTTATCTGGACAAGTGAAAAGAATGGTTGGAACCATATTTATTATTATGATAAAACAGGAAAATTAATTAATCAAGTGACAGATGGGCAATGGGCTGTGACCAATTACTACGGATTTAATCCTGATTCCAAAACCGTTTTTTACCAAAGTACGGAAAATGGAAGTATTAACCGGGATGTTTTTTCAATCGGAATTAATTCCAAAAACAAAAAAAGATTAACAACAAAAACCGGTCAGAATAGCGCTGATTTCAGTGCGGATTACACATATTTCATCAACACGTTCACCAGCGCCAGCACTCCTTATGAATTTACACTTCATTCAGCTAAAAATGGGAAGCTGATCAGAAAAATCAAGGACAATCAGAAACTTCTGGAAAAAATCGCAGATTACGACTTTGCTCCCAAAGAATTTTCCACGATTCAGGTCAACGGTAATGATTTAAATATGTGGATGATCAAGCCTACAAATTTTGATGCGGAAAAAGAATATCCCTTATTCATATCGCAATATTCAGGTCCTGGTTCCCAAGAGGTTTCCAACGTGTTCATGGGCGCAAATGATTACTGGTACCAATTATTGGCTAACGAAGGATATATCGTGGTTGCTATCGATCCGAGAGGAACAGGTCTGAAAGGTTCTGAATTTAAAAAAGTTACCCAAAAAGAACTCGGAAAATATGAGTTGGAAGATATTATCCAGTCTGCCAAACAATTAGGTGAACGACCTTATATTGATGCGGAAAGAATTGGAATTTGGGGATGGAGCTACGGCGGATTTATGTCATCCAACGCCATTTTAAAAGGACATGATGTTTTCAGTATGGCAATAGCCGTCGCGCCAGTTACAAGCTGGAGATTTTACGATAGCATCTACACAGAAAGATATATGACCACACCACAGGAAAATCCTTCTGGTTATGATGAGAACTCCCCTATTAATCATGTTGAGCTTCTTGAGGATCCGTATTTATTGGTTCACGGAAGTGGTGATGACAATGTTCATGTTCAAAACACGATGCGAATGATAGAAGCTCTGATCCAAGCGAACAAACAATTTGATTGGGCTATATATCCCGATCGGAACCATGGAATCTATGGAGGCAATACAAGACTCCATCTCTACACAAAAATGACAAATTTCATTAAGGAGAATTTATAAAATATAACTGAAAAATAAATGACAAATACTGTAAAACCAACGCAACGCAAGGAATTATTTGGACATCCCGTCGGACTCTATATTCTCTTTTTTACAGAAATGTGGGAACGTTTTTCCTACTACGGAATGAGAGGAATATTAGTGCTTTATATGGCAGCCTCCGCTTCTTCCGTGGATCCCGGACTAGGATGGTCAAATAAAGATGCTATCTGGCTTTACGGATGGTACACGATGCTGGTATACGTTGCATCTATTCCTGGAGGTTGGGTAGCCGATAAATTTTTAGGACAAAAGAAAACCGTTTTTTACGGAGGTATCTTGTTATGTCTTGGTCATGGTATTTTGGCAATTCCACAAGATTGGGCGTTTTTTACAGGCCTAATTCTGATTATTCTTGGAGTTGGTGGTTTAAAACCAAACATTTCAACTATGGTCGGCGGACTATATAAAGAAGGGGATATTCGTCGGGATAACGGATTTACTATTTTTTACATCGGAATTAATATTGGTGCCTTTTTATCCAGTATTTCAGTAGGATTGGTTGCTTATTATTACGGATGGCATTATGGTTTTGGTTTGGCTGGAATTGGAATGGTAATCGGTCAAATCGTGTACGCTTGGGGACAGAAATTTTTACGAGGTGTTGGTGAATTTACAGGTGGAACCGAAGTTTCCGAAGAAGAACGTTTGGCCGCCAAGAGACCGTTGAACAAAATAGAAAAAGACAGGGTAATCGTATTGTTGATCTCCTTTCTTATCGTTATCGTTTTCTGGGGTGCTTTTGAACAAGCAGGTGGTTTAATGAACTTGTACACAGATGCTAAAGTCGATAGAACCATTGGTCTTAGTTGGCTTCAAGAAATTCCTGCAGCTGTGTTTCAATCCCTTAATGCTGGTTATATTATCATTTTCGGAACTATCGTTGGCGGTTTTTGGGTTGGTTGGAAGAAAAAAGGTAGAGAATCATCTTCCCTGTTCAAAATGGCTTTAGGAACAATTATCATGGGGCTTGGATATGTCTTTATGATGTTTGCCTCCCAAGAAGCTAGTGCAGAAGTTTTTGGAAAGGCGGCCATGTATTGGATTTTCCTAGCGTATTTATTTCATACAATTGGTGAACTTTGTACTTCTCCTGTTGCGCTGTCATTCATTACTAAATTAGCACCGCTCAAATATGCTTCGATAATGATGGGTATTTATTTCGCTGCTACAGGTTTTGGAAATAAATTGGCGGGAAGCATCGGGGAATCTTCACAATTGGAACCTTTTAAAGGCGAACTTCTTGCAGATAAAGCGGAAGTAATTCCTTTTCTTTCCAAGGATTCAATTCAATTCAAAAATGAAAATAAAGAATTGGAATGGCTTTATGATTATCCGATTAATCAGGATAAGAATTTCAGTCTTAAAACCGAAGTCTATTTGGAAAATGGAGAATTGGTATTTGAAGAAATGGAGACTGGAGAAAATATAAATAATTATTTCCGACTCGCTGGTGAAAGAACTGAAGAACTGAAAAACAAATTATCTGAAAACGCTGCTACAGAATCAAATCCATATCATGCTGCCCTTGTTTTTGAAAAGGATCAGGATAAGGTTCAAATGGAAGAGAATAAAGGTGATGGAGAAGATTATTCCGTGACTTTTGTTTTGGAAGAAGAGCAAAGCGAACAAGAGTATAAAACTTTTATGTGGCTAACCATTTTCACGGTATGCTTCGGTTTATTATTGATTTTGTTCCTAAAGAAGTTGAAAAAACTAACTCATGGAGCCGAGGATAACGAAAGAGACTTAGATGAAATGGATAATGAACCCTATGAATTGGCAGACCAAGAAATAAACGAAGACGATAATAATAAAAAATAATGGCAGATACAGTTTCAAACACACATGACGATTTCTTTAAATCAAATGTTTTAGGACATCCAGCGGGGCTATTCGTTCTTTTCTTTACTGAAATGTGGGAACGCTTTTCGTACTACGGAATGCGAGCACTTTTGGTATTGTTTTTAACCTCGGCAATTTTAAATGAAGGTTGGGGCTGGCCGAGGGAACAAGCTTTGGCATTATACGGAACATATACTTCCTTGGTTTACTTAACTCCTATTTTGGGCGGATTTATTGCCGACAAATACATGGGCTATAGGAATGCCGTGGTTTTGGGAGCTTTTATTATGACTTTAGGGCATGCTTCCATGGCAGTACCTGGCGACATAGCATTGTATATTGGTCTGTTTTTATTGGTTTTAGGTAACGGGTTTTTTAAACCCAACATGACTTCCATAATTTCTCATTTATACGAAAGATTTCCTGAGAAAAAAGATGGTGCCTATACTATTTTTTACATGGGCGTAAACGCAGGAGCCTTTTTAGGTATTTTATTGTGCGGATATGTTGGTGAACAAATAGGCTGGCATTGGGGCTTCGGTTTGGCCGGTATTTTCATGTTTTTTGGAATGCTCCAGTTTTATTTTGCTCAAAACATTTTTGGATCAGTTGGAAAAAAACCAGTTAAGGAAGAGGAAGATCTTAAAATCACCGAAGATTCTGATAAAAGGAATCCATTTACAATGTTCGATAAAATCCTGATTTTTGTCAGTGCTGTAATCGGATTGGTTTGGATTATCAATGATCCCGTTTCCAAAATTGCCGGTACGATGCTGTTTGATTTTAGTTTCGCGGGCTTGGACGGATCTACCGCAGTAATTCTTTTTGCACTCTTACTTTTCTTGATATTACTCGTTTCCAGAATTGTGAGGTATACAAAAGTTACGCGTGACAAAATGATTGCCATCAGTATATTTGCTTTTTTCACCGTTTTTTTCTGGGCCGCTTTTGAACAAGCCGGAGGATCGATGACCATTTTTGCAGCAGATTATACCGATAGGACATTATCCGGAATCTGGGCCGATGTTTTCAGGGTTTCTAACACAATAATTACCTTGGTGCCTTTAGCTATTATTACCTGGGTATTGTACAAGCTTTTCTCGCAGACATTCAAAAACTATGCGCTATCGAATATTTTCTTGGGAACTAGTTTCCTTATCATATGGGGTATTGTACTCTTTATGTTGTACCAGCAATACATGACCGATAACCCTGAGGTTCCTGCATCTTGGTTTAGCGTCCTGAATTCATTGTTCATTATTGTTTTCGCGCCGTTGTTTGCAAAACTATGGGAGAGTAAATATAATCCACCAGCAGCCGTAAAATATGGCGCCGGACTTATCCTTTTGGGTGTGGGATTTTTAGTTTTGGCCTACGGCGCCTACGGAATTCCCCAAGGAGCACAAGTTGCAGCTGTTAGCATCATCTGGTTGATTTTTGCCTATTTTTTCCATACCATGGGCGAACTTTGCCTTTCTCCCGTCGGACTTTCTTATCTTAGTAAATTGGTTCCAGGAAGAATGATTGCCTTTATGTTTGGTATTTGGTATTTAGCAATTGCCATTGGGAATAAGCTTGCGGGTACAACTGGTGGCATGATTGACAAGATTACAGAAAATTACTCATTGGCCACCTTCTTCTTTATGTTCTTTGCCATTCCTGCTGGAGCTGGAGTGTTGGTAATATTGATGAATCCCCTGCTGAAAAAGTTGATGCACGGTGTAAAATAATGAGACATTAATTTTTCGAATATGGTAAAAGATTGCTGAATGGAAATGAAAACAAAAATATTGGTTATTCTCTTTTTGAGCTTCGTCTCTTTGACCAATGCCCAAAAAATTAATTGGATGACCATGAATGAAGCTTTGGCGGCCCAAAAGGAGAATCCGAAGAAAATTTTTATGGATGTTTATACCAAATGGTGCGGCCCTTGTAAATTGATGGACAGAAACACCTTTCAAAACGAAGATGTAGTCGAATATATCAACGAACATTATTATGCGGTAAAATTTGATGCAGAAGGTACGGAAGAAGTCTTTTACAAGGATTTTAATTACACCAATCCCAACTACGATCCGAATAGAAGGGGCAGGAACAGTCAACATTTTTTTGCGAATGCATTACGAATCAATGCATATCCCACGGTCGTATTTTTTGATGAACAAGGAAATATAATTGCACCTGTTGCTGGATATAGAACCCCCTCTCAGTTGGAGATTTATTTAAAAATGATCAAAGAGGATCATTATAAACAATTGACCACACAAGAAGCTTGGGCGAAATACGAAGCTAATTTTAAAGGTAAGTTCAAAGATAATTAATGTTGATTCGATTGAAATTTGCTAAGATGTTCATTATTCAACAATAAAAGCTCCCTTTTCACGAGTACTGTGAAAAGGGATTTTTCCTTTTTTACAGGTTTCTTTCCATTGATTTACAAATGACGGATAATTGCTTCCATCAGCAATAATAAAAGTAGGATCCACAACTTCTATTAGGCGTTCCAGATTAATTTCCGGCGAATTTTTCAGTATTAAAAAATCAATTGTAGGAACATCAATATTATAAATCCCCAAACTGTCAATAATCAATATTTTTTGATCTTTATAAAAATGAAAACCGTCTAAAGTCCCAGAATATTCAACATTTTCTTGTGCAATCTCCTCTTCCAATAAATAAGTTTTTAGAAAAGAGGCATTTTCAATATCTGAGTCAGAATAAGTTTTCAAACTGTGATTTTCTTTAATTCCCAAAGCAGAGTTTCGGCTTTGGTGAAAAACCACTACTTCCGATTCAGAATTTTCCCTTTTTTGATAGACAAATACCAACTGAATCAATATGATACTTCCCAAAATATATTGAAACCGCTTTGCTGACATTTTTTTTAAAAATAAAAAAGTGCTACAAATGAGAACATAAAAAGCAATCGCCTGAAAATCCGAAAAAGGAATATCTTTTAAAACAAAAACCTGTTGTTCGGAAATCCAACGCACAATAGAATTGAGATAAAAAATTATCAATTCATAAGCTTCCGCAATAAATGAAGGAAGCATTCCGAAAAGAGCCAAAGCGATTACGAGAATTCCTACACCTAGAATAATTCCGAGGAAAGGAAGGATTATAAGATTGGACACGAAAAACAATCCCGGAAACTGATGAAAATAAAAAAGTGTGAGGGGAAGTACACCTATTTGTGCTGCCCAAGATACCGTAAAAATGCCCCAAAGCATCTTCGGAAGTTTCTTTTCGACTTTGAAAAACCTGTTGAAGACAGGTTGGAAAATGACAATTGAAATAACGGCAACATAGCTTAATTGAAATCCTACCTCAAATAAATAAAAAGGATTTATAAGCAATATGATAATAAGAGATGTCGCAACCGCATTTAAAACATGTCCTTTTCTGTTGAAATGCATTCCTATCGCCACAAAAGTAAACATGGTTACTGCTCTTAAAATAGAAGCAGACAAACCAGCCAAAAATGCAAAGCACCACAACAAGCCAACCACCAAAATTAACTGTATGAGGGCACCATGGGCGAAATATTTAAGTGGGGACAACAAATAATTAAGTAACAAAAGAATGATTCCCACATGTAAGCCAGAGACAGCAAGAATATGGATTACACCCGCATCCGCGTATTGATTATAAACTTCTTTGGACACATCTTTCTTTTCTCCCAAAAGCAGGGCTTCTATAATAGCCAACTCATCATCTTGAAAGCCATTTTTCTTTAATTCGGTAATGATGGTTGACCTTGCCCTTGCGGCAAGTCCTTTCAAGCTGGATTTGGGTTGTTTTTCAAAATTCAAAAATTTAGATTTTCGAAAATCAATCTCCTTGTAGACGCCTTTGTTTGCTAAATAGTTTTTATAGTTGAATTGATACGGATTCAATGGTCCTGCAATATTTTCCAAAACTGATATCATGGAAATGCGATCATCAACTTGAACATTCCGCAAGGAATCCTGCGGAATGTAGAAGATTATGTTTCCGTGAGTCGGTTTCCCATTTACAAAATCAATTTCCGCCAAATATTTTTCATTGTAAACATCAGGTTTTAAGATTTCTCGAATGTTGATGGTGATTAAACTAGGAATAGAATTTGAAGTATGGTTCAAATAATGATTTGGTTGATTTTGAGGTGAATGTAGTTGAACAGTCGCAAATCCGACGAGAAAAAAAATGGCACACGAAACAATTCCGAAGAAAACATTTTGCTTCCATAATTTTTTGGAATAAAAAAATGCGATGATCAAAGAGAAAATCAATAAAATCCCCGTCAGGGCAACAAAGAAGAGAGGGAATTCAAAAAAACGCGCCGTGAGAATACCTACTATAAGGAAACCCGAAAATTTTAATAATGTGTATTTCAATATATGACTGGTTCCGAGAAAAACCGGTTTAGATTATTCTGCGGACCATCACAAAACTTTCTTTCCAATATTTCTCATCCAAAGAAGAGATAATCACTCCCCTGGAAGTGGTTGAATGGATAAAAAATATTTTTCCTGATTTCTTTTTCACGACCAAGCCGACATGGTTTACATTTTTGCTGTTTTTATCGGTTCCAAAGAATAAAAAATCTCCTTCAGCTATTTCCCGTTCACTGATTTTTCTTCCATATTGGGACATCGCTTTTGACGTCCGCGGAATTTTGACATCTTCACTTAAACAAGCCGTGTAGATTAAACCAGAGCAATCCATTCCTTTAGAAGTCGTACCTCCGAATTTATACGGAGTACCTTCAAAAGATTCAGCAATATCTATGATTTTATCAATTTTCTTATCAGAAGATTTTGATGGTCGGACTTTCGTTTTGCCTGCTTCTTTTTTCGTGGTTACAACCGAAGGTTTTGAGCTTCCGCAGGAGGTTAAAAGTGTAATCGTGAAAATTATTAAAAAAACTTTCCTCATCTTATTCGTTTAAAGAGTTAAAAATAAGCGTCGCCGTATTCTTACTTGCACCTTCACCGCCCAATTTAAGTCTTAGCTGTTCGTAATCCGAAAACATTTGGTTCCTTCTTGAAGATTCTAAAATTTGTTGCAACTCCTTTTTCAAATTGGAAACATTCAATTCGGATTGAATTAATTCTTTAACCACTTCTTTGTCCATTATTAAGTTAACCAAAGAAATATAATCCAATTTAATGAGTCGTTTCGCGATCTGATACGAAATTTTGCTGCCTTTGTAGCAAACAACTTCGGGAACATTCAGTAAGGCGGTTTCCAAGGTAGCTGTTCCAGAGGTAACCAAGGCGGCAGTTGAATTGTGCAGCAGATCATAAGTTTGATTCATCACCAAACTTACATTTTTCTTTTTTAAAAAATTACGGTAAAACCCCACATCCTGACTTGGTGCTCCTGCAATAACGAATTGATAGTCAGAAAATGATTCCGTAATACTCAACATGATGTTCAGCAATTTTGAAATCTCCTGCTTCCGACTTCCTGGGAGCAATGCAATTATTGGACGATCATCAAGATTGTTTTCAGATTTAAAATCGGCTTTATCCTTAAATTCAAACTTTTTAATGGCATCAATAAGCGGATGCCCAACAAAATGCACAGGAAACTGGTGTTTGTTTTCGTAAAATTCCTTTTCAAAAGGCAAAATCACGTACATCTGATCAATATCCCTCTTTATGTCTTTGATCCTGTTCTCTTTCCAAGCCCAAATTTGTGGAGAAATATAAAAATGAGTGGGAATTTTGTTTTCCTTTGCCCATTTCGCAATTCTGAGGTTAAATCCGGGATAATCGATAAAAATCAATGCGTCTGGCTGATAAGCTTCGATGTCTTTTTTACAAAATGAAATATTTTTTAGGATGGTTCTCAAGTTCATTAAAACCTCAGAAAAACCCATAAAAGCCAATTCTCGATAATGTTTTACCGGTCTTCCACCCACTTTTCCCATCAGATCACCACCCCAGAACCTGAATTCTGCTTTGGGATCCACTTCTTTAAGTGCAATCATTAAATTGGAAGCATGTAAATCCCCTGACGCTTCCCCCGCAATAATGTAATATTTCATTTATATAACCTTGGTTATTGCAATGACAATAGCTGCAAATAAGGAGGCCAACAATACACCCCGTGCTTTATAATATTCGTGTTTTTTTAAAAATAAAAAAAACGGCAGAAAATTAAGAATAGCGCCCAATGCGATTAAACTTCCAATAAATCCTTCATCGATACTGGTTTTTATGGTTTGTTCAACCCCGAAATCGGAAAAAAGTGTGATATAAAGAAAGATTCCAATTAAATTTGCAGCGATTCCGACTAAAAATCCTGTGATTATTTCTTTTGCCATAATTAATTATTCAAATTTCCATTTTTCCAAATCTTGCAAAAAATGGTACGCCGTTAAATCAAATTGAACCGGTACAACTGAAGCATAACCATTGGCAAGTGCCCATTCATCAGTATCTTCATCTGTATCTTCACTAATAAATTCGCCAGCCAACCAATAATAATTTCTCCCCTGCGGATTTGTTCTTTTATCAAAACTTTCTACCCACTGTGCTTTTGCTTGCTTACAGATTTTAATACCTTTTATTTCTGGGATCATTGGAAAGTTTACATTTAAAACCACCCCTTTTGGCAAACCGTTTTTTAGAACATTTTGCGTTATCTTTTTCACGAATTTTTTCGTCGGCTCAAAATCGGCTGTGAGTGAATAATCCAGTAATGAAAATCCTATTGAGGGAATACCTTCTATTCCAGCTTCAACCGCAGCACTCATTGTTCCAGAATAAATTACATTAATTGAAGAATTGGATCCGTGGTTGATACCACTCACGCAAATATCCGGTTTCCTGTCAAGTATTTCATGAGTTGCCATTTTCACACAATCTGCGGGTGTTCCCGAACAACTGAATTCCAAATGATTTTCAGTATCTTTTAATTTTACGGGATCACAGAAAAGCGTGTTGTTAATTGTAATTGCATGACCCATGGCGCTTTGCGGGCTATCTGGGGCAACCACAACAACCTCTCCTATTTCGCCCATTACTTCAATTAATGCACGAATGCCCGGCGCTGTTATTCCGTCATCATTGGTTACTAAAATCAAAGGCTTTTTATCGGGCATAAATTTAAATTTAATCGGTTTAAAAAAGCTAAAGTAAGTAATTTTAAAAACTATTTTTCCGCTTTCGGTTTAACAAATAATTATTAATAAAATATTACCTTGGCATAATATTTAATGTAATTTGTCGTATAAGAATGAACATGATAAAATTTATGAAGAAGAATTGGAAAATAGCTGTACTGGTACTGCTTTTTGCCGTAGCATCTTGCAGTTTTACGACAAACAAATTTGACGGACCGGATAAAGATGAAGTTCTCATTGAACTGATAACGTTCGTATTGCAAAAAGGGCATTATGACGCCAAAGAAATTGATGATTCTTTTTCTTCTGAAGTCTACAAGGATTTTTTAAACGCTGTTGACTCCAGAAAACGTTTCTTTTTAAAGAGCGATATCAAGGAATTCAAGGAATATGAAAATTTGATTGATGATCAAATCCATAATCAAGAAATCGAATTTTTCAATTTGATATACAATCGCCTAATGCATAGAATGGATGAAGTTGAATCTGTTTATGGTTCCCTTCTGGAAAAGCCTTTTGATTTTTCGAAAAATGAAACAATCAATGCAGATTATGAAGAAATGGATTATGCTTCGTCAAAAGAAGAATTGAAAGAAAGATGGAGAAAGCAATTAAAGTTCTCTACACTAGCCACCTATCATGACAAACATTTGGAATTGGAGCAGGAATCAGAAAACAACTCAAAAAAATCTGATATAGAACTTGAAAAGGAAGCCCGTGAAGTCACTAAAAATTCTTTGGATGAATATTTTGATTTCAGTGACGATTTAACGCGAAAAGATTGGTTTTCGCTTTATATAAATTCTATTGTAGAACAGTTTGATCCGCATACTTTTTATTTTGCCCCGGATGATAAAGAAAAATTTGATGTTGCAATGTCTGGAAAACTGGAAGGAATTGGAGCGCGTTTACAGAAGAAAGACGATAACGTTAAAATTGTAGAAGTTATTTCAGGAGGTCCAGCGTGGAGAGGCGAAGAACTGGAAGTTGGTGATGTTATTTTAAAGGTACGTCAAGAGGATGAAGAGAAAGCCGTGAGTATTGTGGGTATGCGTTTAGATGATGCCGTAAACTTGATAAAAGGACCTAAAGGAACCATTGTTAATTTGACGGTAAAAAAAGTAGACGGTACCATTGAAGATATTTCCATCGTACGCGATGTTGTGGAAATAGAGGAAACATATGCGAAATCTTCTATGGTTGAAAAAAACGGAAAAAAATTCGGCTTGATCAATTTGCCGAAATTCTATTTTGACATGAACGATTACGATAACCGAAATGCGGCTTCGGATATAGAAAAAGAAATCATTCGCCTTAAAAAAGAAGGAATGGAAGGCTTGGTTTTAGATCTACGGAACAATGGTGGAGGATCGTTAAAAACCGTTGTTGATATAGCAGGTCTCTTTATAGAAAAAGGGCCCATTGTTCAGATAAAATCACAGGATGGAGCGAAAGAAATTTTAAATGATACTGACAAATCGATTTTATGGAACGGACCATTGGTAATATTGGTAAACGAATTATCCGCTTCGGCTTCAGAAATTCTAGCCGCTGCAATGCAAGACTATAAACGTGCAATTATCATTGGAAGCAAACAAACTTATGGAAAAGGAACGGTTCAGAACGTAATTGATTTGAACCGATGGATGCGAAACAACGAATTGGGCGATATGGGTGCATTAAAGTTAACAACACAAAAGTTTTATCGTGTAAACGGTGGATCAACCCAGTTGGAAGGTGTAAAAAGTGATGTGATTGTACCGGACAAATATAGTTTTATTGATATTGGCGAAAAAGATCAATCGAATCCTTTGCCATGGGATCAAATAGAAGCCGTAGATTACCAGACATGGGACGGTTACATTGATTATGAAGAAACCATTAGCAATAGTAAAATGAGGATGAAAAACAATCATCAATTGAGTTTAATTGCTGAAAACGCGAAATGGATTAAAGATCAAACTGAAGAGTCCGTTTTTCCATTAAATTATGAACTCTACAAAAAAGAGGTTTCCGAAAATGAGGCTCAAGCAGAAAAATTTGAAGCCATATCGGAATACGATAATAATTTGACCTTCGTTTCCCTTCCGTATGAAATTGAACTTTTTCAGCAAGATTCTACTTTGGCCGAGAAAAGAAATCGTTGGCATAAAAATTTAAGTGGGGATGTTTATGTTGAAGAAGCAATCAATGTGCTGGAAGATTTGAAGATGAACAACATCAAGAAATCAAAAATGGCAAACGTTAGAAATTAATATTGCCAATGCGCAATAAATCAAATTCATTAAGTCAATTAGCGCTCCAAAGGTTTAAGAAAAACTTTTGGGGCGTTTTTAGTGCTTTTTTTATACTCTTCTGTGGTCTATGTGCCACTTTCGCTTATATATTGGCACCGGATTCATCTGAAAACGCAAACCAGATGCATCTTTCCATTCATTCCAAACCTCCAGGCTTTGAAGTTAGCGTTCTTTCTATTCCAAATTCTTCGGAAATAAAAAAATCATTCTTGAGTCGAATTTTTTCCGGAAAAGAAAATCCAGATATAGAAATCCCGATTAGCACTTACAGTTTTAAAGATAACATCATACAAATCGTTCCCTATAATGAAGAAAATGAAAATGTTTTGTCGAGAGATATTGAACTCCGACACTTTCCTTCAAATTTAACCAATGCTGAAATAGAAGATGAATTCATTCAGAAAAAAACTTTCCTGCTGGGCACCGATAAATATGGACGTGATTTATTGAGTAGAATGCTCATTGGGATGCGTATCTCGCTATCTATTGGTTTTATTGCAGTTTTTATTTCCTTGTTAATCGGAATTTCATTGGGTTCACTTGCTGGATATTATGGAGGAAAAATAGATGCTTTGATCATGTGGCTCATTAATGTCACGTGGACCATACCTACACTTTTACTTGTCATTGCCATTACTTTAGCTTTAGGAAAAGGGTTTTGGCAAGTTTTCTTGGCCGTGGGATTGACTATGTGGGTAGAAGTAGCGCGAGTGGTTAGAGGACAGATATTGGGGCTGAAACAAAAGCAATATGTAACCGCGGCACGAGCTTTGGGATTTTCCAATAGAAAGATTATCATAAACCACATGCTTCCAAATATTATGGCGCCTGTAATTGTTATTTCTGCGGCTAATTTTGCTTCTGCTATTTTAATTGAAAGTGGGTTAAGCTTTTTGGGAATTGGTGCGCAACCTCCGGTTCCCAGTTGGGGAGCAATGATAAAAGATCATTATTCCTATATCATTTTAGGGAAAGCCTATTTGGCCATTATTCCCGGTGTGGCAATAATGAGTTTGGTCATGGCATTTATGTTGATCGGGAATTCTTTAAGAGATGCTCTGGATGTACGCAGTTAAAAGCATTTTTTAGAATTAAAAGAAACTGCTACGCTCCGAATCCAGCTTAATAAAAACGAAGAGGAGGATTGTAAAACCCCATAAACTTGATCCTCCATAACTGAAAAATGGCAAAGGAATTCCTATAGTAGGCACAATACCAATTACCATCCCAATATTAATCAGGAAATGAATGAAAAGAATACTTACTACACTGTATCCATAAACTCTTTTAAACTGACTTCGTTGTCTTTCTGCAAGGAAAATCAATCGGAGAAGGAGTAAAACATAAAGTATGATAATAACGGTGCTTCCCACGAAACCCCATTCCTCGCCAATCGTACTAAAAATATAATCAGTATGCTGTTCCGGAACGAATCCGCCTTTGGTTTGGGTTCCTTCTGTCCAACCTTTGCCAAACCATCCCCCGCTGCCTACTGCAATTTCACTTTGGTTTGTATTGTACCCAATACCTTGCGGATCAACTTCCCTACCTAGAAGAATATTAAAACGATCACGATGCCTTTGCTCAAAAACATTCTCAAAAATGTAACTTACGGAAAAGCAGAAAAGCATCATGATAAATGCCAGCCCTAAATATCTTATATAGTAACCTCTCTTCTTTTTCTTTTTAAGAAATAAAACGAAAGCGGTAATAAATGCAACTACAATACTGCTCCACAACGGACCCATTAAAAGCGTCATTATAAAAAGAACAAGAGCCGCAATGGCAATAAGAAAGTAAACAGCCGAAAGCCCTTCCCTATAAAGCGGGAAAAAGAAAGCCATATAAACCAATGCACTTCCTGCATCTGGTTGCGGCAGGATAATTAATGCGGGAAGCGCGACGATAAGAAAGGCTTTTAACTGGTGACTTACCATTTTCACGTTGGTTTGGATGTCACTCACATATTTGGCCAGAGCTAAAGCAGTTGCCGCTTTCGCAAATTCTGAGGGTTGAATACCTACGCCGCCAAAGCTATACCAAGAAGTGGCCCCCGAAATGGTTTTTCCAAAAACAAAAAGCCCTAAAAGGCTCACCAAAGAAATGATAAAGAAAATACTTGCAAACCTTTCGTAAAATTTTGCTTCTATGGAGAGAATTATGATAATTAAAAAAACGCTTAATATAATCCATACAAGCTGCTTTCCGTAAACCTGATCAAAATCCAATAATGAGGTGGATTCCTCTCCCAAAGAGGCAGAATAAATGTTCATCCAACCAAAAACGACAAGGATCAAAAAGAGGAAAATCGTAAGCCAGTCAAAATCAGAAATAGTTTTCGCCATTATTGATTGATCTTAAAAGGTTTGCCACTGTACGGTTTTGCATATTCTTCCTGCAAACTATGTGTTAAAATCCAATTCTCCAAATCGGTTCTAGTAATCGTGTCTTTCAAGTATTTTTCTATCATCAAACTCGCAATTCTTCCCGCGTATCTAGATCCCCAATATCCATTTTCGACAAAAACTGCAATTGCAATTTTAGGATCATCCACAGGTGCAAATGCCACGAAAATAGAATGATCTGTCAACTGCATTCTTTTTCCATCGACTCTGATAAAGTTCTCTGCCGTACCGGTTTTCCCACCAATCTCAATACCTGGAACTTGTAAAAATGCTGCTGTTCCATAATTATAAACATCATGCATCCCTTGAATAATAGGATCGAAATTTTCGGGTGAGATGGTTGTATGTTTTTTTGTTGTGAATTCTTCGTTCTTAATAGGATTACCTTCTACGGTTTTCAAAATATGAGGTGTATAGAACCAGCCCCTATTTGAGATTATGGCAGTCATATTCGCAAGTTGAATGGGTGTCATTAAGACTTCTCCTTGACCAATTGCATTGGAAATGGTGGCAGTACCATACCAGTTATAAGTTGGATAATCATAAATTGCATTGTAATATTCTGCACTGGGAATTTTACCGGCCTTTCCAGTGGGGAGATCATAACCTAAAAAATCTCCCAGCCCAAAACTTGCCAAATGATTTTTCCAGGCGTCCATCCCTTGTTGTGGCGAATCAAATTTAGCTATAGTCTTTAAATAAACCTGACCAAAATAAGAGTTACAAGAATGGGCAATTCCAGGAATAAGACTTAAAGGTTGGGGATGCGAATGACAGCCCAATTTTCTTCTGCTGGAATAATAAAACCCCATATGACAGGAGAATCTATCGTTAATATCTACAACATTTTCTTCCAACGCAATTACACCAGTCATTGTTTTAAACGGCGATCCAGGTGGATATTCCGCCAAAAGAGCACGGTCATATAAAGGTTGTGCAATTGTGTCATAATAAAGTTTCGTGAAATTTTCGGACCGCTGACGTCCTACTAACAGTGCCGGGTCGTAGCTGGGAGCAGTTATCAATGATAAAATTTCTCCCGTTTTTGGTTCAATGGCAACAATTCCTCCACGTTTTCCCTGCATCAGAAGTTCGCCATACTCCTGTAATTTTGTATCAATAGTTAAAGTCAAATCCTTCCCCTTCACCGGAAGTGTATCGAAAATACCATCTTTATAGGGACCAATATCAGCGTTAAATCTATCTTTCTGAATATATTTCACCCCTTTTACGCCGCGTAAAACTTCTTCATAATATTCTTCAACGCCTTGTTTTCCGATTAAATCCCCGGAAATATAATACGGATTATCATTTATTATTTTTTGATTCACCTCAGCAATATATCCCAAGTAATTGGCTCCCGAAGAGGTTTGGTAATCCCTTAAGGATCTCTTCTGAATATAAAATCCAGGGAATTTTCGCATTTTCTCTTGAACATACGCGTATTCCGCCTTTTTCATTTGGGGAACAATTACAGAAGGTAATCTGGGCGAATAGATTTTTGCCTTGTCCAATCTTTTTACGAGTTCTTTCTCTGTAATACTCAACAGTCGGCAAAATTCCAATGTATCAAAAGGCTTCACATTTCTTGGAACAACCATAACGTCATACGACGGCTGATTGGAAACCAAAAGTTCTCCGTTCCTGTCGAAAATAAATCCTCTTTGTGGATAATCATAAACAATTTTGATAGCATTATCGGCCGAAAGTTTTTCGTAAGAAGTATCAATAATTTGAAGATAAAAAACCCTGGCCAGTAAAATTAAACCGGTTATGATAATTAAGATATGAAGTAAATATTTCCGCATTATTTTTTATTGTTGAAAATTGATATTGACAACAAACAGATAATTACCGTAAACATACCTGAAAATAAGGTTTTTTCAAGAACGCTAAAAAAGTGTGAAAAACTAAAAAATTCGAAAAAGTAGAGAGACAAATGATGTATTACTACCATATAGGCAATGTACGCAATCTTTGTGCCGTAGGAAACAGAAGAAAATTTTATACTTTGAAAGTCATAATTAATCCCAAATAACAGTCGTAATATATACGGTCGGAAATAGGCTGCTATTAAACACGCCAATGCATGTACACCACCACTATCTTCAAACAGATCTACGCTAAGCCCTAATAAAAAACTACTGATCAATAACAGAGTTTGATTTCCCTTGATTGGAAATAAAATGATAAACAGGATGTATAACTGCGGGTTTAAATAACCGAACAAGTTGATATTGTTCAATAGCAAAACCTGTAAGAATAGCAGCAGCAGAAACCTGAATATATTTAAGAAAACATTGCTACTCATCTTCTTCAGGATTTATAAGGGCTTGTATTTCCTGCTTATCAATATTTTCTATGATGTAAACATAACCAATGTTGGTCATATCATTGAACAGCCTTACATCTATTGAAAAATAGCTTTGGTTTTGATCCAATCCAAACTTTGTCACCGTTCCAATAGGAATTCCTTCAGGAAAAATAAAAGATTTGCCCCCGGTGGTTACCGTGTCTCCTTCTGAAATGGGAGCCAACCTCGGCACATCAATCAACTGCACGATATTCGGGTCATTTCCATTCCAAACAAGTGAACCAAAATGATTTGATTTCTGAAGTTTCGCGTTGATTTTGGACCGACTGTTTAAAATAGATATGACTGAAGCATAATTGGCAGAAACATTTTCTACCACGCCCACAATTCCTTCGCTTGTAATCACCCCATAGTCTGGTTTTACACCAACATTTTTACCTTGGTTGATTGTAATATAATTGTTAAGACTTGAATAATTATTACTGATTACCTCTGCAGTTCTTATACGATAAGTGCTCTTAAAGTTAGTGGAATCAATAAACGAAGAATAGTCAATCGTGTCATTTAAGTTGACCAATACTTCCCGAAGCTTTTTATTTTCATCCAACAGTCTTTCATTGTATTCCTCCAGATAAAAATAAGATTCTACATCATTCTGCCAACCAAATACAGTTCCCGTTAAAAAATTGGCGGAGCTTAAAATTCTACTTTTATGATACGAATGAGAAGCAACAATTAGGTATAAAGAAAAGATCGCAAGCAAAAAGAAAATAAGCGTATTCTTATACTTGATAAGAAAATTTAATATTTGCTGCATGAATCAATATCTTATTTTATGAGAACGCTTCTATATCTGTTCAAGTTTTTAAGAGTGATTCCTGTTCCTCTAACTACCGCCCTCAATGGATCTTCGGCAATATAAACGGGCAAATCCGTTTTTTGTGATAATCGTTTGTCCAAACCTCGAAGCATGGATCCACCGCCTGCAAGGTAAATACCTGTATTGTAAATATCAGCTGCCAATTCTGGTGGAGTTTGGGACAGCGTCTCCATTACCGCATCTTCAATTCGTAAAATGGATTTATCCAAGGCTTTCGCAATTTCTCGGTAAGAAATCTGAACTTGTTTTGGTTTTCCCGTTAGCAAATCTCGTCCTTGAACACTCATTTCTTCTGGTGGCACTTCAAGATCTTCGGTTGCCGCACCAATTTGTATTTTTATTTTTTCCGCAGTACGCTCTCCCACATAAAGATTGTGCTGTGTTCTCATGTAATAAACAATGTCATTAGTAAAAACATCACCAGCAACTTTGATAGACTTGTCACAAACAATTCCGCCAAGGGCGATAACAGCAATTTCCGTTGTTCCACCTCCTATGTCGACAATCATATTTCCTTTAGGTTGCATAATATCAACACCAATACCAATTGCCGCCGCCATTGGTTCATGAATCAAATACACCTCTTTACCATTCACCCGTTCTGCACTTTCTTTCACTGCGCGCATTTCAACTTCTGTAATTCCTGAAGGAATACAAATGACCATTCTTAAAGCTGGCGTGAACATTTTCTTTTTAAGTGCTGGAATTTCCTTGATGAACATACTGATCATTTTCTCGCTCGCATCAAAATCTGCAATAACACCATCTTTTAATGGCCTAATGGTTTTGATGTTCTCATGGGTTTTCCCCTGCATCAGGGAGGCCTCCTTTCCAACCGCAATAATGCGTCCTGAAATTCGGTCTCTTGCGACTATAGAAGGACTATCAACAACAACTTTATCGTTGTGGATTATTAATGTGTTTGCAGTACCTAAATCTATTGCAATTTCTTCGGTGAGAAAATCAAAAAATCCCATAGTATTTTAATTGGTTTTTGAGGTGTGTTGTAAATGTAATAAAAATTAATGCTTAAAATGACGCGTTCCTGTTTTTACCATTGCAATTTTATTTTGATTGCAATAGTCAATACTTAATTGATCATTAATTGAACCGCCAGGCTGAATTACCGATGTGATACCGGCCTTATCTGCTATTTCCACGCAGTCCGGAAATGGAAAAAATGCATCACTCGCCATTACAGATCCAGAAAGATCAAATCCAAAGGATTTTGCTTTTTCAATCGCATGGCGCAGAGCATCAACCCTTGATGTCTGACCGGTGCCACTTGCCAGTAACTGTTTTCCCTTGGCAAGAACGATTGTATTCGATTTTGTGTGCTTGCAAATTTTGGATGCAAAAATCAGATCTTCCAGTTCTTCGGAAGTCGGTTTAGAATCGGTTATCAATTCTACTTCCTCTTTTTTATCTGTTAAAAAATCCTTGTCCTGAACCAGAATTCCATTCAAGCAGGTTCTAACAGAAGTCTCTGGCAACGCCACATTTTTCTGAACAAGTATAATTCGGTTTTTCTTTCCTTTCAAAATTTCAACGGCTGAATCAGAATACTTCGGTGCGATTACAACTTCACAAAACAGGTTGTGAATTTCCGAAGCAGTTTCTGCGTCAATTTCCGTATTTGAAATCAAGATTCCTCCAAAAGCAGAAACGGGATCACCTGCCAAAGCATCTTTGTAAGCCGACAAAATCGTTTTTCGCTGAGCAAATCCGCAGGCATTATTATGTTTTAAAATGGCAAAAGCAGGATCTTCACCTTGAAATTCGTCCATCAGATTTACCGCAGCATCCACATCAAGTAAATTGTTGTACGAAAGTTCCTTTCCGTGAAGTTTATCGAACATGGCATCAAAATCGCCAAAGAAAAATCCTTTCTGATGCGGATTCTCACCATATCGCAACACTTTTCCCTCGCTGAAACTCTGTTTATAAACCAGTTCTTTTTCATTCAGAAAATTAAATATTGCAGTATCATAATGCGAAGAGACATTAAATGCTTTCGATGCGAAAATCTTTCTTTCTTCAATAGTGGAACTTCCATCACCGTCATTCATTATTTTTAAAAATGAATCATAGTCGGATTGGGAGGCAACACAAAGAACATCTTTAAAATTCTTTGCGGCCGCTCTAATCAAGGAAATTCCGCCAATGTCTATTTTCTCTATAATATCTTCTTCGGAAGCACCCGAAGCAACAGTTTTCTCAAAAGGATACAAGTCAACAATCACAATATCAATTTGTGGAATATCGAATTTTTTCATTTCCGCAAAATCCGATTCATTATCTTGTCTGTTCAAAATTCCACCGAAAATTTTAGGATGCAGCGTTTTAACCCTTCCGCCCAAAATTGAAGGATAGGAAGTAATATCTTCGACTGGGATTACATCAATTCCCAAATTCATAATAAAGGTCTCGGTGCCACCTGTAGAATAAATTTTGATTCCCAATTCGTGAAGCTTTTTTACAATAGGCTCCAATCCATCTTTGTTAAACACTGAAATTAAAGCAGATTTCGCCTTTTTTAAGTCGCTCATTTTGTTGTCGTTGTTAAGCCCGCAAAAGTAAGTCATTCACCAACAAAACGAAAAGTTAGAAAGGATTATTATTTATTTTTTGTAACGAAAAAAAACTGCATTCGTCTTATCTTTACAGAAAAGTAAAAAACTTCATGATAATCTATCTTCGGGTATTAAAGGAAAGTTTTAATTTCGCCGTTAATGCTTTGGTCAATAACAAATTACGAACTGTTCTTTCCCTTTTAGGAGTTACCATTGGTATTTTTTCAATTATAGCCGTTTTAGCTGCTGTTGATTCCCTTGAACGGGAAATAAAAGGTAGTATAAGTTCTTTGGACATCAGCACAATTATTGTCGCGCGTTATTCATTTGGACCTACAGAAATCCCACAATGGAAAAGAGAGCAATTTCCCGATGTTACTTATCAAGAATATGAGTTTTTAAGAAACAATCTTCCTGGACTGGAGGCGGCAAGCTTCTTTATGAACGTTCCTCGAGAAACGGTTAAATTTGATGATCGCACCGCAACCAATATTGCCGTTGAAAACTCTACCCACGAATATTATGACATTGAAGAACTGCAAATGGCGGACGGGCGTTTTTTCAACGAAGCAGAATCCGTAGCCGCTGCAAACGTCCTGGTTTTGGGACACGATGTGAAAGAAACTTTATTTGATGACACCAATCCAATCGGCAAGCAAATAAGATTGTACGGAAAGAGATTTACTGTAATCGGATATCTCGAAAAACAAGGTTTTAGTGTATTCGGAAGCAATGACACCAAAGTATTTATTCCTGTCAATGTGGTAAGGCAAATATTTGGCGACAATAATAGGTCAACCTTTCCGCAAATTGTAATTAAACCTGAAAAGGATTTGGACACTGAAGAATTTATCGCTAGGCTCACTCAATTATTGCGTAATTACCGCGGATTGAAGCCCGATGACACCACTAATTTTTTTGTAAATCAATTGGAAGGTTTCACAGATGTTATTGACAATATGATGGGACAGCTGAATCTTTTAGGATTGATTATTAGCGGCTTTTCCCTTTTGGTTGGTGGATTTGGTATTGCCAATATTATGTTTGTAAGCGTTAAAGAGAGAACCAATTTAATTGGAATTCAAAAATCTTTGGGTGCCAAAAACAGGTTCATTTTATTACAGTTTCTTTTTGAAGCCGTAATACTGGCAGTAATTGGCGGATTGGTGGGACTGTTTTTCGTATGGATCATTTCGCTTGTTGCATCCAGTTTCACCGGAGATTTTGAATTTATCCTGTCTCCGTGGAACATGTTTCTCGGAACCGCAATTTCAGCCGTTATCGGTTTGGTTTCTGGATTGATTCCCGCTATTTCAGCATCAAAATTAGATCCGGTTGAAGCTATTAGAACAGGAATGTAAATAAAGATTCCAAAGTTTTTAAGTCGGAAAATTTCAGGAAAATCAGGAACACGTTATTACGATCGACTGCTGAAAAATTCCTTTTTAGCAGCTATATTTATCAACTTATTTCGCTGGATCACATAAAACAGCGGAGATAAACTCGGAAAAATAAACATCGACACTACCCAAAAGGTTTTCCTGTAAATCTTGTTCGCCAAAATATCACCCATTACCACGAACCAAGCAAAAAAGGCAATTCCCCAGCCTATGTGAACAACTATATTGGGTATTTCCAAATGTTTCATTCTTGCGTAAATCCCCATACTTGTACATATCAAATTGAGAATGGCAAAAACCAAAACAATTTTTCGGTTCACGATAAAATTTGTTTTTTCCATTTTTTGTCTTTTAATAAGATCGGGTTATAGAATCTCTGCAACTCGTTGGTTTACCCATTCCAAAAATCTTTCATCTGCTTCGGTAAACGGATCTGGTGTATTGCTGTCAATGTCAATTTGCCCAATATTTTCTCCGTTTTTGAATAATGGCACTACAATTTCCGCTTTTACATCAATGCTGCACGCAATATAATTATCCTGCGCCTGAACATCGGGAACCACAAAATTTTTATTTGATTCTGCAACTTGTCCACAGATACCCTTTCCGAAGGGAATAATATGATGGTCTGTAGGTGCTCCAACATACGGACCGAGTTTCAACTCTTTTTTGTCGCCGTTTTTAAAATAAAATCCTACCCAATTATAATAATCGACATTCGCCTTTAGCAATTCACACACTTGCAACAAACGCGCGTCAACCATCAGACTTTCATCTTTCAAAATCTTTTCAACCTCCGGTTTTAATACTTCAAATTCCATCACTTTTTATTTTATGTAAAAGTATTTAAAAAATAAAATTTGTTGCGAGGCATTATTATATAAATTTGGAAAATAGAACCCATTATCCTTGCGAAAGTTATTTCTCGAAAATAAAGCTGTTTTCCAATTTGTCTTCACTTTTTCTGGCAGTTATATTTTGTTGGTGATTTTGTACAGCGTTTATTTAAAATTCGCTTCTTCGGAAATTTTTTATCCCGATTACATTACCCATGCTGTTGCTGTACAAAGTGAAATGGTAATCAATAGTTTGGGCTACAGCGCGGAAGTTATTCCACATACGACCGAACCTTCAATGAAATTAATTGTCGATGACGTTTTTGTGGCCAGAATTATTGAAGGTTGTAATGCTGTGAGTGTCATTTTACTGTTCATTGCCTTTATCGTTTCTTTCTTCGGAAAATTTAAACCGACGCTTCTGTACATTTTAGCGGGTTCGGTTCTTATTTATGCGACCAATATTGCCCGAATCGCTATTTTATCCATAGGAATTTATGAATATCCCGAAAAAGCAGAATTTTTGCACGGCACCGTATTCCCTGGAATTATATACGGAATGGTTTTCATGCTTTGGGTATTGTGGATCATTCGTTTTTCAAAAGTGAAAAAATGAACAAGTATTTGAAAATCCTCATCATTTTCTTCCTGTTCGTTCTACTTGCGCTCGTCCGTTTTTTCGAAACTGAAATATTCTATGATCCTTTTACCGAATTTTTTAAAGCTGATTATCTCTATCTCGACCAACCAGTTTTTCAAAAACATAAACTTTTGCTGCATTTGACTTTTCGTTTTTGGCTGAACTCTGGTATTTCACTTCTGATTCTTTACGTGGCTTTTTTCGATAAAAACGTGATGAAATTTTCAACTTTTTTATATTCACTGCTTTTTCTGATTCTTTTCGGTGCTTTTTGGTGGATTTTAAACGACTTACAACAAGAAAATTACTTGGTTTTGTTTTATGTGCGAAGGTTCCTTATCCAACCGCTCCTGATTCTGATTCTGCTGCCTGCTTTTTATTATCAAAAAATTAAAAAACAGCAAAATTGAAGATTTTAAAATTTTTCCTGATTCTTTTCTTTTTTTGGTCGTCCGTTTTCTACGCCCAGGTCAAAGTTTGCTCTTGGAATATTCAAAATATGGGTCAATCTAAAAATGCCGAAGAAATTGCTTTTATGGCTGATATTTTAAAAGGTTTTGATGTGGTGGCCATTCAAGAAATTGTGGCGGGAGTTGGCGGTGCACAATCTATTGCCCGACTTGCAGATGCATTGAATCGTACGGGCACAAAATGGGAATATAAAATTAGCGCTCCCACACTCAGTGATCCACATTCCGCAGAACGATATGCTTTTCTCTGGAAAACCTCTCAGGTAAAATTGGTGAAACCTCCGAAATTGGATGAATTCTATCAATCCGAGATTGAGCGGGAGCCCTATTTGGCCGACTTCAGTTATAATGGGGAAATTTTCACCTTGGTCAATTTTCACGCAATTCCGAAGAAAAAACAGCCGGAAACGGAAATAAAGTATTTTAAATATTTCCCAGATCTGTATCCGAATAAAAATCTAATTTTTTTAGGCGATTTCAATACACCACAAAGTCATTCGGTTTTTCTTCCATTGAAAAAGATGGGATTTTCTCCTATTTTTCAAAATCAAAAAACATCTCTGAGAACAAAATGCATCAATGCTAATTGTCTTGCGTCAGAATACGACAATATTTTTTACAATTCAGCAAAAAATGAAACCGTGGGAATCGGTGTCGTTCATTTTTACACTGCTTTTTCAACTTTAAAAGAAGCCAGAAAAATTTCGGACCACATACCTATTTGGATCGAATTTTCCCCCTGTGAATAATTCAAAAAGTATGACGGGAATCATATCACATTAATAGAGAATTTGAGTGCTTTACAATAGCAATTTCAAATTTTCACAAATGAAAAAGATCATCCTGTTTTTTATTGTTGCCCTGACCAATATTACCGTTTTTTCCCAAGATTTTAGTATCGATCTTGAACTGAGACCGAAATATGAATTAAGAAATGGATACAAAAATTTCATTAGCAATGATGAAAACCCGGCATCCTTTATTTCCCAGAGATCCAGAATAAACTTCAATTTTACAAATGAAAAAATCGGTGCGAAACTTTCACTTCAAAATGTTAGGGTTTGGGGAGATGTGCCCATTTCCACGGCAAGAGATCAAAATGCCGTTGCAGTATTTGAAGCCTATGCTGAATATTTTCACAATGAAAAAATGCATTTTAAACTGGGACGGCAAATTGTTTCCTACGATAACCAAAGAATTTTTGGCGTCAGTGATTGGTCACAAGCGGGTCAAAGTCATGACCTTTTTAAAATTTCATACCGCTCCAACAGTAATATGCAAATTGATCTTGGATTTGCGGTCAATGCAGAAACGGAAGCTCACTTTCAAACCGGTTATGCAATCAATAACTACAAAAACTTACAATATGCCTGGTACCATATAGATATGAATACCTCTGGTTTGAGTTTTTTATTGTTGAACACGGGATACGAACAAGAAACGGTGGGTACTACGTTTAAAGTCAATTACCTACAAACATTTGGTTCCTATTTTAATTTTAAAAAAAATAATTGGTTTGCTGATTTTTCTGGATACGCCCAAACCGGAGAAAAATCAAACACCCAGGTTACCGCTTTTTATGTGGGAAGCAGCCTTTTATATTCCTTGAATCCAAATTGGAAAGTGGGCGCGGGAGCCGAATATATTTCGGGAACAGATATGAATGAGAGTTCTGATAAATTACATTCTTTTACCCCTTTATTTGGAACAAATCACGGATTTAACGGGACCATGGATTATTTTTACACTGGGAACCATTTAAATTCGGTTGGACTCATCAATCCGTATTTTAAAATTCTTTTTTCCAAAGAGAAAATTACTGCTTCCATTGTTCCTCATTTATTTTTTGCGGAAGCCAGTGTGGTTGACTTCACCAATAAAAAGTATGACAGTTACTTGGGGAACGAAATTGATTTTTCAGCTTCCTATAAATTCAATAAAGATTTTAAACTGGATTTTGGTTACTCGCAAATGTTCGGCACAGAAACGCTTGAATTTTTAAAACAGAAAAATCCCTCCGGAATGCAGAATTGGATATGGATTAAGTTTACATTTCATCCCGTGCTGTTTTCCCATTCAAACAAGTTGGAAGTTCCGGATCCGGAACCTTCGATTTAATCTGATTTATGTAAATTTACATCCCAATATTTACTGATGAAGCAATTCTTCAGTTTCAAAAAAATTAAAAATGAAAATTGAACGATTTTATGATGAGAATCTGGCGCATGCCAGCTATGCGATATTGAGTGAAAATGAAATCGCACTTATAGACCCAGCAAGAAATCCGAAGCCATATTACGATTTCGCGACAAAAAATAATGCAGAGATAAAGGCTGTTTTTGAAACACATCCACATGCCGATTTTGTGAGCAGCCATTTGGAAATTCATCAAAAAACCGGTGCTCAAATTTATGTAAGTGAACTTTTAGGTGCAGATTACCCACACATAACCTTTGATGACGGCGATGAAATTTCCCTCGGAAAAATAAAGTTGAAAGCATTGAACACGCCCGGACATTCACCGGATAGCATCAGCATTGTTTTATATAATGATAAAGACGAGGAAGAAGTGGTTTTTACAGGTGACACCTTGTTCATAGGCGATGTGGGCAGGCCGGATTTGCGCGAAAACGTTGGAAACATGAAAGCAAAACGCGAAGCATTGGCAAAAGAAATGTTTCACAGTATTCAGAATAAATTTGCGGATTTAAAAGATGAAACCATTGTTTATCCTGCCCATGGCGCAGGTTCCTTGTGCGGAAAAAATTTGAGCAGTGATGCATCAAGTACAATGGGCAAAGAACGTAAATCAAATTGGGCCTTTCAGGAATTAAATGAAGGCGAATTTGTTTCAACAATACTTCAAGATCAGCCTTTTATCCCGAAATATTTTGGTTTTGATGTGGACACCAACAAAAAAGGTGCAACAGCATTTGAAAACAGTATCGACGCCGTTAAAAAATTAAATTCAGTTGATCAAATCAATTCCGAAGAAATGATCATTGATGTACGGAATGAACAGGATTTCAAGAGTGGACATTTAGCAAATTCCATTAATATTATGCTCACGGAGAAGAGCAAGTTTGAAACTTGGTTGGGCGCCATTGTTTCCCCAAGGGAAAAATTTTATTTGGTTGCAGCAAGTGAAGATCAGCTTGATCAGGCGATTCAACGGACAGCAAAAATTGGATACGAACAAAATATTCTGGGAGCTTGGACGGTGAATATCGGTTTAACCGAAAGAACAAATCATCTTGATATTGAAGGATTTTCCAATAACAAAGATGGTTATAGCATTGTGGATATCAGGAATGAAGGTGAAGTGAAAAACGGAAAATTTTTTAAAAATGCAATTACAATTCCGCTTCATGAATTACGTGAGAATATATATAAAATCCCGACGAACAAGCCTATTGTTGTTCATTGTGCCGCAGGCTACCGTTCCGCCGCCGGAAGTAGTATTTTGGAAAATGAGATGAAAAATGTTCAGGTTTTTGATTTGGGCGATGCCATTTTGAAATTTAAATAACTCGCAGAGCATTTAATCTTTTATAAAATCCTTGCGCTTCAATACCACGATGCCATACTACATTAAGTGAGAACTGGTTCGGTATTTTTCTGAAATGAGAAAAGGAATTTTCATGTGGCATG
>DASSWB010000056.1:0-4195 GCA_035705495.1 Salinimicrobium sp.
AACCTCACCTGTATTTCCAACAATGCAGGGGTAGATGATTTTGGTTTAGGACTTTTACTTCATAAAAAACAAATCAAAAAAATGATTTCTTCCTATGTTGGGGAGAATGATGAATTCGAACGTCAAATGCTGAGCGGTGAATTGGATGTAGAACTTGTGCCACAAGGAACCCTTGCCGAAAGATGCCGCGCTGCGCAAGGAGGATTTCCAGCAATTTTTACACCCGCCGGATACGGAACCGAAGTTGCCTTCGGAAAAGAAACCCGCGAATTCAACGGAAAAATGTATGTTCTGGAAGAAGCCTTCAAAGCGGATTTTGCGTTTGTAAAAGCTTGGAAAGGTGATGAAGCCGGAAACCTAATATTCAAAGGAACAGCTCGAAATTTTAATCCAGTAATGTGTGGTGCTGCAAAAATTACAGTTGCCGAAGTTGAAGAATTGGTGGCTGCAGGCGAACTGGATCCTAATCAAATTCATATCCCGGGGATTTTCGTGCAAAGAATTTTTCAAGGTGAAAAATATGAGAAACGAATTGAGCAACTTACTGTTCGGGAAAGAGAATAAAATTGATTTGAAGATTTTTTTAGTTTCCTCGATCAAAAGAAAATAATTTTCAAATTAGCCAATCCTCAAATTTTGAAATTCAAAAAACTATGTTAGATAAAATAGGAATCGCAAAAAGAATAGCACAAGAAGTACAAGACGGATATTATGTGAATTTAGGTATCGGAATCCCGACTTTGGTAGCCAATTATGTACGAGACGATATCAGTGTGGAATTCCAGAGCGAAAACGGGGTTTTGGGTATGGGACCTTTTCCATATAAAGGGGAAGAAGATCCAGATGTGATCAATGCCGGAAAACAGACGATTACCACTTTGCCAGGCGCCAGCTTTTTTGATTCGGGAATGAGCTTTTGCATGATTCGCGGTCAGCATGTAGATTTGACGATTTTGGGTGCCATGGAAGTTGCCGAAAACGGTGATATTGCCAATTGGAAAATTCCAGGGAAAATGGTGAAAGGAATGGGCGGCGCCATGGATTTGGTTTCAAGTGCCGAAAACATTATTGTCGCCATGATGCATACAAACCGTGAAGGCGAATCTAAATTATTAAAAAAATGCAGTTTGCCCTTAACCGGAGTGGGTTGCGTAAAAAAAATTGTAACCAATATGGCGGTTCTTGAAGTTACCGAAAATGGTTTCAAGCTTTTGGAAAGAGCACCAGGAATTTCAGTGGAAGAAATAAAAAATGCCACAGAAGGAACCTTGATTGTTGAAGGCGATATTCCTGAAATGAAAATTTCTTAAATCCCCTTAGGAATCGCGTCTATCAATTTTTTGGTGTAAGGTTTTTCGGGAGTTGCATAAATTTTATTCGCATCTCCCTTTTCTTCAATTTTACCTTGGTTCATTACCAACAATTGGTCAGACATATATTTTACCACCGCCAAATCGTGCGAAATAAAAATATAGGTAAATCCGAAGTTCTCCTTCAGTTCATTAAGTAAATTCAATACTTGTGCTTGCACGGAAATGTCCAGAGCAGACACCGATTCATCACAAATAATAAGTTTTGGCTGTACAGCTATTGTTCTTGCAATTCCAATTCTTTGTCGCTGACCTCCGCTGAATTCATGCGGGTACCTGTAAAAATGTTCGGGCAACAATCCCACCCTTCCCAACAATTCGATGGTTTTATCTTTTCGTTCCTTGTTGTTTTTATATAATTTATGCACAATCATCGGTTCCATGATCGCTTTTCCTACAGAAATCCGGGGGTTTAAAGAAGAATACGGATCTTGGAAAATGATTTGAATGTCTTTTCTCAAATTTCTTATTTCCGAAGAAGATAATTTTGTCAGATCTTTTCCTTTATAAAAAATCTGACCCGAACTCGCCGGAGTAAGTTGAAGAATCACATTACCCAAAGTTGATTTTCCACAACCTGATTCGCCTACCAATCCCAAGGTTTCTCCGTCATAAACTGCAAAACTTACATCGTCAACAGCTTTTACAACTCTTGATTTTTTGAAAATCCCAGGTTTGCTGATGTAGGTTTTTGAAACATTTTCCACCCGCAAAATAGGTGCTCGCTCATAAATTTGCTGATGTTTTAATAGGCGCTCCTCAGCAGTCTCCTTTCTTGTTTGAATGGTTTTGTTCAAGAAATCTTTGATTGTTGGCAGTCGCATCAATCGTTCTTCCGTCGCCGGACTTGAATGCAGCAATGCTTTCGTGTATTGTTCCTTCGGATTTTTAAAAACCTCGATTACTTTTCCTTGTTCTACAATTTTTCCTTGATACATTACCAAAACCCGATTTGCGATCTCACTGACTATTTTTAAGTCGTGCGAAATGAAAATAATGCTCATTCCGGTTTCTTGCTGAAGATTTTTTAAAAGTAAAAGAATTTCCTTCTGAACGGTAACATCAAGGGCCGTGGTGGGTTCATCTGCAATTAAAATTTTGGGTTTGCATGCAATAGCCATTGCAATCATGACCCTTTGTTTTTGTCCGCCACTGATTTGATGCGGATAAACATTGAAAATTTCCTCCGGCTTTGGCAGCTTTACTTTTTCAAACAAAGAAATGACCTCCGCTTTGGCATCTTTTTTACTGATTTTTTTATGCTGAAGTAAAATTTCCTGAACTTGAACACCACATTTCAAGGAAGGATTTAAAGAACTCATGGGTTCTTGAAAAATCATTGAAATTTCATTGCCGCGTATTTTTTGTAATGCTTCTTCGGGCAATCCCAATAAGTTTTCATTTTTAAAAAATATTTCTCCGGAAATGATTTTTGCCGTTTTGGGCAGCAAACCTAAAATCGCCAAGGTTGACAGTGACTTTCCCGAACCGGATTCCCCAACAATTCCTAATATTTCATTTTTATGAAGCTGAAAATCAATATCATTTAACACCGTTCTCGGTTTTTCTCCGTCTGGAAAAGCAATCGTTAGATTTTCGATTTTCAATAAAGTTTCATTCATATTTTAATCAATCTTAAAGAATTGATAATTATTGTAAAGGAATGGTTAATTAAATTTTAAATAAGGAAAAACCGTAAAAGAAACCAAAAATTATCCTTTACATTTAATTGAAAATCTCACACTCCTAATTAATAAATATGCAAAAAATATACTTTTTCTCTGCTGCTTTTTCGGAAATTACCTTGCTATTGGTTTTAATTGGCAAAATTGATTTTTTCTTTTCAATTAGAGAAAAATGTAGCTTCTCTCCTTAAAATTCTTCTTACTTCCACTAAAATTCAGGGTCATGAAAGCATTCATGAATCCTTCTATATATAACTCTAATTAACTAATTAAATTTTAATTAATCATGAAAAAAAGCTACAACCTTTGGGTGTTCTGCACATTGTTTTTATTCGGTTTCTTTTCTGGATTTGCACAAGAAAGTCCGCAGAAACCAATCAAGAAATTAAAAGTTTTTAACGAGTCACAAAGAGTGCCATTGAGCAATATACAGAAAATCTTGACTGATGATTTGAAAGTGCCTCCAGGAAATACGTTTGTGTTCATTTCCGAAAAAGTAGATGATTTAGGTTTTGTTCATAAAGAATATCAACAGTTTTATAACAATATTCCTGTCGAATTTGGGAAAACAGTGTTTCATGCAGAAAATAATGTTGTACAATCAATGTCCAATAATATTTTCAGAATAGAAAATTTATCAACTGTTCCGTCTTTAAATTCTGAAGCCGCTTTGGTAAAAGCAATGAACGTTGTGAAAGCAGAAGAATTTTTATGGCAAAATAAAAAAGAAGCCGAATTAATAGGATACGAAAAACCCGAAGGAAAATTGGTGGTTTTCCCAGCTTTGAAAAATGTATCTAAATCTGAAAGACTTGCGTATAAATTCGACATTTATGCGACTTCACCTATAGCGTATAGAGCCGATGTTTATATTGATGCGCATACTGGCGAATTTATTATGGAAAACAAAAAAATCCATCATGCAAATACGCCGGCAACGGGAACCAGTTCCTACAACGGAACCGTTTCTTTTACCGCAGATAGCTACTCTGGTCAATACCGTTTGAGACAAACTGCAAATGGTAGCGGAATTCAGACCTACGATTTAAATGGTAGTACCAGTTACAATAATGCTTCAGACATTGTGAGCAATTCTACCTCATTTACAAATAACGCAACCGGAGTTCAGGCACATTGGGG
>DASSWB010000057.1:0-8873 GCA_035705495.1 Salinimicrobium sp.
ATCGGATTTTTAATTACGGGAACATTTTGTGTGCTCGACCAATATTTAGAAGCCTTTCTAAAATCTTCTACTTGGATTTTGAACGAAAATATTACTGGCGGAATTATTTTAAAATCATTTTGGTGGGATGTCAAATCCGTATTGACGGAAGAATTGATTTTTCGCGGAGCTTTACTTTATATTCTAATTCGAAAAATTGGCTCAAGAAAAAGCATTTTAATTTCCGCGATTGCGTTTGGAATTTATCATTGGTTCTCTTATGGAGTTTTAGGAAACGCAGTGGCAATGATTTTAGCTTTTATGGGAACAGGGTTAATGGGTTATGCTTGGGCTTGGGCTTTTTCCAAAACCAGATCCATAATGTTACCTTTTGGACTTCATTTGGGCTGGAATTTTTTTTATAACACAATCTTCTCCAATGGACCTTTGGGCGAATTATTTCTTATTTCAAAAGGCGGAAATGAATTAGCTGATTGGATTTCGCTATTAAACTTTGTTAGTGGTTTAGTTATCGTTCCTATTTTAGTGCTTATTTATGTAAGATATTTTGTAAAAAAAGAAACGGAAATTAAAACATCAGCGGAATAAAAACGATGTCTAGCACCGCATAGAAAATTGCTCCATTTTTGAAAAATTCATTTAAATTTATTCCTTAATTTACGATGAACAAACAGCAATTTTTCATATACACGACAAAATCAATTAACAAAAATCAAATTTCACTAACCACTAACCACTAACCACTAACCATAAACATTTAACAATGAACACACACGAAATAGACTATCATATTTTTGGAGAAGAGATGCAATATGTGGAAATCGAATTAGATCCGCAGGAAGCTGTAATTGCCGAAGCAGGGAACTTTATGATGATGGAAAATGGAATTAAAATGAATACCATTTTTGGTGACGGATCCAAACAAAACGAAGGTTTCTTGGGAAAAGTTCTCGGAGCGGGAAAAAGACTTCTAACTGGCGAAAGTTTGTTCATGACCATTTTTTCAAATGAAATAAACGCCAAGAAAAAAGTGAGTTTTGCGGCACCGTATCCAGGGAAAATTATTCCGATAGACCTTAGCATGTTTGGGGGAAAATTCATTTGTCAAAAGGATGCTTTTTTATGCGCCGCAAAAGGGGTTTCAGTCGGAATTGAATTCAGCAGGAAACTTGGTCGCGGTTTGTTTGGCGGTGAAGGTTTTATCATGCAGAAAGTTGAGGGAGACGGAATGGCATTTGTTCACGCTGGTGGAACCATGGCAAAAAAAGAATTAGCACCTGGCGAAGTTTTAAAGGTGGATACCGGTTGTATCATAGGCTTTACACAGAATGTGAATTACGATATTGAATTTGTGGGAGGCATTAAAAATACAATCTTTGGAGGTGAAGGATTGTTCTTTGCCAACTTAACTGGTCCAGGGACAGTTTACATTCAATCTTTACCTTTCAGCCGATTGGCAAATAGGATTTTAATGGCCGCACCGCAAGGAGGAGGAAGTGATAAAGGGGAAGGCAGTGTGTTGGGAGGTTTAGGAAGAGTTCTGGGGGGAGATAATCGGTTTTAACGATTTTGTGCTTTGAATTCCGAAATATAATCCTTAAATTTAGGAGATTTAAAAAAATAGAATTGTCCAATCTTTTCAATTTTCAACAACCATTTAATAATTTAAATTATTTCAAATTATGGCGAGAGCGATGTTTGAATACACCAAAACTGTGCTGAAAAAAGTCAGTTTTGATGCTGCTTTATTCTGCAAAGAAGTTCAAAAAGCGATCCGGAGACTCCTTCCTCATGAAATTGAAGAACTGAAAATCTGGATTATTTCTCTAACCAAACAGAATCCTGAATTGAATTCCTGTTTGATTTATCTCAACCCTTAAAAACGAACAAAAGCGGCCTAGGCCGCTTTTTAATTTTAAAAAATTTCCGATTTAAATATGTTCGATCTTTAATTTCTGGGAGCAGTAAAATATTTCATTTCCTTTTCAAAAAAGATAAAAAACCATCAATAAATTCCCTGCATTTTACAATATACATTTTTACAGTCTTTACTATTTCTTTGGCAACGGACTGATAATTTTTACATTCTGAAAAGCAATGGCACCTCTTACAATTCCGGAAATGGATGCGATCAAAGCTTCTATAATCTGAATTTTCAATCCGCTGCTGCTATAAATCAGACTTATTTCACGGGCGGGAACCGGTTCTTCGAATGAGTGTAAATTCTTCTTAAAACCTTCTTTGAGATCCAGGGTGTGCAAATAGGGAAGGAGCGTCATTCCCAATCCTTCATTCGATAACTTTATCAATGTTTCAAAACTTCCGCTCTCCAGTTGAAAATGATCATCTTTGAAACTTTTTGTGGCGTGACATAAATTTATAATTCCATCCTTAAAACAATGTCCATCTTCTAAAAGTAAAATATCCTCAATCTCCAATTCATTTACTTCAAGTGCTTTTTTTCCGTACAATCGGTGCCCTGAAGGAACATAAGCCACAAAAGGTTCATAATATAACGGACGTTCTTTTATTTCGGGAAGTTCCAATGGTGTTGCAGCTATCGCGGCATCAAGATGTCCGTCCTTGATTTTTTCAACGATGGATTCTGTATTTAATTCTTCGATTTTCAGTTTTACCTTCGGATATTTTTTAATGAAATTATTGAGGAACATCGGTAACAAAGTCGGCATAACCGTAGGAATAATACCAAGTCTAAAGCTTCCACCAATAAATCCTTTTTGCTGATCTACAATGTCTTGAATTCTATTGCTTTCAGCAACAATGTTTCTCGCTTGTTGTACCACTTTTTCACCGACTTCGGTCAACTCTATGGGCTGTTTTCCACGATTAAAAATTTGAATGCCCAATTCATCTTCCAGCTTTTGTATTTGCATACTCAAAGTTGGTTGGGTAACGAATATTTTCTGTGCCGCTTTTGTAAAATTCTTATACTCTGCAACTGCTAATACATAATGCAACTGGGTAATGGTCATGTCTGTAAATTTGAAACGACAAAGGTATAAGTAAATGTCTTTGAAAATTAAAATTCCAATCAATTATTTCTATTGAATGTTTTAAAAAATCAGAAGAATCTTGAGCTAAAAAAAGCGCTCTTCTTTTAGAGAGCGCTTTACGAATTGGTCTTTTACAGACCTCCTCTTCTTCGTTTTTACTTTTTTGAAACTAAAATTTAATTTCCATTGTCAGGGGTTTGTCTCCGACTTCAAATTTTGTATCAGACCAAGTTGGTGGTCCAAAATTGAATACATTGTTGGAAGCACCATAAGATTCCGTGGGCATTCCGTTAGGTTCAAAATCCATTTTTTCATTATTGTTTTCATCGTGGAATCCGAGTATGGAATAGGTTCCATCTGGAACATTTTTGAAAACTACAGTCGCTGACCCATCTACAACTTCCGCCGATTCCGTAAAATTTGGTTGTTTCATGAAGGTTTCTTCGGTATAAAGTGCCAATCTTACTTTGCCTTCATTTTTCTGAATTTTTACGTTAACTGTAATCGATGTGCCTTCCGCTTCTTGAGCATGTACGATGGAAGCAATAAAAAGTGCGGTTAATAAAATAATTGTTTTCATCATTTTGTTTTTTTGGTTTCGACAAATGTATGAACAGGTTTAAAACCAGCTGAATTATTTTATCTCAACTGTTGAATTTGTGAGATGAACTGTAACGTCCTTGATCACCACCAAACAACAAAAAACCGCTCAAAATCCTTCTCGTTTTTCATCCAAACCAGCGGTGATTTTTCAGAATTAAATAATCCAATAATTTCTTTTTTTATTTCTGAAAAGGAAAACCATTGTTTTACCAATCGGGGTTCAATACACCAATCTTGTTTCACGGGCAGATAAAATTGAAATGCTCCGTATGTTTCTTCTGAAAACGTATCAAATCGAATCCAATATCCTGCAATACACGCAGGATTGATTTCAGTGAAAACAGGAATTTTCTCAACTTTCGGAATGAAGATAAACGCTTTAAAACATATTTTTTGTAGCACTTCTTTTGAATTGATTTTAAGTTCGTCTATTAATTGAGCCGTTTCCGGTTGATGAAGTAATGGGAATTGATGATTTTGTAATTTCTCAAGTTTTTTGACCAATGAATCCTTTCGATTGGGACCGATTAATGCGAATTTTTCATTTTCAAAAACCGGATCGTAAATATAAAACTTATAAACCAGTTCAATATGCGAACAAACTTCGGTCAACTTATTCTGAATCAGAAAATCCAGTTCCCCAATGGTAATTTTCCCTGATTTAATCTGAATGTTGTTGGCAAGAACTTTTTCTTCCGAAAAATGAATCAAATAATAGAGAAAGAAGTGTTCTATTCTTTTTCCTAAAGGTAAATTCGACGGAATGGAAATATCTAAATCGCTTTGTACAATTACATTTTCATTCAGTTTAAATTGCTTGTATTCCAGATTTTTTTCAGAAATAAAAAGATCTGGGGTTTTTAAAAACCCTGAAAATTGATTGTGGATTCGGCGGAAGTTTGATGGATTCAATTGAGATCCTTTTTACTCAGTAAATATCCGAAGGGATGTAAAACCTGAACATGTCTAAAAACTACGTTTACAATTGCAAGAATCGGGATCGCCAGGATCATTCCCATTATGCCCCAAACCTGATTGCCAATAACCACGGCAAGAATGACAAAAAATGGATGTAAATCCACTTGATCGCCAACCACATACGGTTCCAAAATATAACTTTCCACAAACTGTGCGATTACAAAGGTGATTATTATTCCAACCAAGACTCCTGTTTCACCGGTAGTAAGAAAACCAAAGGCCATGGCCATCCCAAATCCAATAATATTTCCCAAATACGGAATCAAACTAAAAAGTGCGGCCAAAGCACTGATAATGATAAAATTATTAACTCCTGAAATTCCCAAGCCAATCGCATAAAGTCCGGCCAAAATAGCAATCAGCAAAAGTTTACCGATCAAATATTTTTGTGCAACTCGGGCTGATTTATTGATAACATCGGTAACTTCTTGTTTTTTGTCAACTGAAAAAAGTCGCAAGAAAAATTCCTTGAAACGATGTCTGTAATTTAGTAGAAAGAAAATATAAATAAAAGTGAGTAGGTAATCACCTAAAAAACTCATTGTTGCACCAAAGAAATTCCCAGCCTTTTGTTCCGGATTTGTGTTTTTTCCCGTAAAAGGAATATTCTGATCCGTTTTTGAGAGATCCAATTGTTCTTCCTGAACAGGAGTGTGTTCCATGACCAACTCTTTAAGTTGCTCAACTTTCGGTTTCATGGTTTGCTTAATTTGATCCCAATCATCCATGAAATTTTTTACCTGAAAAGAAACCAACGCCATAAAACCAAGCGATATCAGAAAAAGAACCAATGTACTTGACAAGGATGCCGAAGCCCGGTTCATGAATTTATTTTCAAGGAAATTTGAAAAAGGAATCATTAACAAAGCCAAAATAATAGCTGTGGTAAAAGGAATAAGAAAAACCTGTGATTTGAATAATCCCCAAAGTAAAAAGAAAATACCAACGATGCTTATTGTTGAAAAAAACAAAATACGTTGGCCTTTGGTCATCATCATTTTCGACTGTTTCCCGTGAAGGTACAAAAGAAATAAAAGTCGAAAAGTTAAAAAGTTATAAAGTGAAAATCAATCGATTTAAAAGAAATTCATCAATGTATTCAAGAATATTCAAAATGATAAAGAAACAAACGTGTAAATAAATTACCGTTAACTTTGGAAAAAAATATTTTGCAGCACAAAAAATATTATTACCTCATAAAAGTTCAGTTTCTTGGTTACCGATTGCACGGTTGGCAAAAGCAGCCAGGATTCAAAACGGTTGAAGGGTTGATCAAGAAAACATTGCAATATGTTTTTGGTGATAGAAGGTTCAAAATACTCGGTGCGGGACGTACGGACGCCATGGTTTCTGCACAGGATGCTGCTTTTGAATTGTTTATAGAAGATGAACCTTTATATAATACAGCCGATTTTCTAAAACTGTTCAACAAAAACCTTCCGCCAGACATTCGGGCAACTTCTATGAAGGAGGTGACTTCAGATTTCAACATCATTAAAGATTCAAAAATAAAAGAATACGCTTACTTTTTCTCATTCGGAAAAAAGAACCATCCTTTTTGCGCGCCTTTTATGGCAAATTTTCCGGAAGAATTGGATATAGAAACAATGAAAAAAGCCGCTAAACTTTTTGAAGGAACTCATAATTTTAGGAATTACTGCGTTTCTTCCGGAGAAAACAGCAAATTTGAACGCGAAGTAGTGAAAGCTGCAATAGAAGAAAACAACATACTCACCGCGAATTTCTTTCCTGAAAAAAGTTATGTTTTTCACGTGCACGGCAGCGGATTTCTAAGATATCAGGTAAGATTGATGATGGGTGCTTTAATACAATTGGGTAGGGGAGAAATTCTGTTCACCGATATTCAAGAAAGTTTACAACCCAACAGTAACAATCAAATGACTTTTATAGCGCCGGCGTCAGGGTTAATGCTGAATAAAATCGATTTTGACGTGAAGAATTAGAACAATTCATGTTCAGGTGGAAATAAAAACGAAAATCATACTCGCAAAACAAAGTAAAAATGAATAAATGGGAAGGGAATTAAACGAAAAACGACAAATCAAAAGTTGGACGAAGGAGAGGAGTGGTATAGTGAATAGAAGGAAAATCGTGGGAAACCATAAAAGTTCGTAAAGAGCACTAAAAATTCTGTGCTCAAAAAAGATATTTCCGCACAGGCCGAGGAAAAAATAAAGACACATAAACAAACTGCAGAAGAAAACAATTCTTTTTGCTAAAAGGTTTTTCAGAAATTGAAGCGGGGATTTCTTCTTCATGTAGCTATTTTCTAAATTGAAAAAATGAAGATAAAGTTTTTAATTTTACTTTTTGCTTTTCCGAAATTTTTTGTCCCAAATAACAAATAAAACAAACAGCACGATACATATTATTGAACCCCAAATTAATCCGCTCTTCAACCGTTGGTAATTTTCCCCTAAAAAAGCGATGAAAACTATAAGTGGAGAAATTCCTATAAGCGTCGCCCCAATAAACCTCCAATATCCCATCTTAAGAATACCGGCTACAAAACTAATGGCGTCATTGGAAAGGAACGGGCTCAATCTCACAACAATAATGGTCCAAAAACCATAATCTTCTATAAACGAGGAAATATGTTTTGCTGTTTTATGACCTATAATTTTATCCGTAATCGCGGATCCGAAATATCTACCAATAAAATATCCAATAGTTGAGGCCACAAAAATGGCAATCAGTAAAATAACACTTCCCCAAATGGGACCGTAGGCTAAAATGCTGACTATCATCAACAACGGAGTCGGAATTACAATCAAAAACATTTGAAGGACCATGGCCACTACAATGATAATAGGTCCCCAGAAACCAAATTGTGACACCCAATCTTGTATGCGTTGTTCATCATCGCTGGTCAGAACATCCCAAGCTTGGTCAATAGAATCTTGTACAGAAGGAACAAAAAAATAAGTAAGAATTAAGGTTGCGATAATGCCAATCGAGATGTATAAAGGTAATTTCGATTGATTTACAGAACCACTTTTTATTTTTTCGGGCATTAAAAATTATTTCACGATCACTTTATGAATCATTCCCGGTTTTCCCTCAGTAGAAATATAAAGATCTCCATCAGAGTTAAAAGCCAATCCTTCGGGTTGAGGGAAATTTTTTTCATTCAAAAAAAGTAATCTTTTGGCTTCGCCGGTTTTATCCAACATCAAAAGTTTGGGCCTTGTTCCTTCTACCAAAAAGATTTCTCCAGTATGTGGATTCACACCTATTCCAGAAGATCTAAATTTGTTGTGGATTTTCTTTCCACTAATTTTATTGAATAAGGGACTCTCCAGATTTATTGCGTAAATAGGGTCCTTTTGTGCTTTTCCAACGTTTAAGTCAAAAGCATAAATCGCTTTTATAGAAGGTGATTTCGAATTCTCTTCTTTTTGTGCCAACAATAGTCGGTTGTTTTTAGAATCAAAAGCCAAGCCTTCAAAATCTTCATTTTTGGCTAAACCCGTTGAAATATTTTGAATCTTGGGGTTGTTCTCAAAATCGTCAATCTTGATCAAATTTCCATCACTCAATAAAATGTAAGCTATTTTGTTTACAATTTCTACACCTTCATAATCCGCATTTCCTCCAAATTTAATCTGTTTTTCAATTTCGGAAGAATCCAAATTGTAGATAAAAAGGATTCCGTCCTCGTCCTGAATACAGGCCACCCTGTTTCTATCAATAAAAGAAAGACCGGAAATCTCTTTTAAAATAGAGGGAAGCTCCCATGTTTTTTCAATTTTAACCTCAGATCTGGCAACAATATGACGCGCTGTTTTTGTAAATGAAAAATATATAATTCCGGCCATGATTAAAATTCCGGCAGTAATTCCCGCTATGGTCTTTGTAATACTCATGCGATCAAAAGTAGAGGAATTTGGACTTTTTTCCTGAAAGTTTAACGCAGCTTTAAGGTTGTTTTAATTCATATTTATAAGTAGGATTTTTAATTCTAATTTGGGCGTTCCCTTCGGGCCGGGCTTTCGCTACTCGCTTTTTCATTTCTGAAAAAGAAATGAAAAGAGCTCAAACACGCCGCTCAATCCCTAACGCAAAAAGTCAAAAAGTTAAAAAGTTGAAAGAGAAAAGAGGAAAAGAAGGAAAGAGGGAAAGAGGCTCAACCTCAAACCCCAACCACCCGCAACCAGCAACCCGCAACTTTCCCAAACCCCAATCCCAAACAACCGTTCCCTAATCCCCAATCCCACAACCGTTTAAAACAGCGGTTTTGTTAAATGTGAAAAAAAC
>DASSWB010000058.1:0-13307 GCA_035705495.1 Salinimicrobium sp.
TCAATATAAATTTGTTTTACCCAATTGACATTGGCGTCTTCAGCCATTTCAAGATTAATCTTTTTAATGGCCCAGGTGGTATCGTTTACCCAAAAATTCCCTTTAAAGGTCAATTCGTTTTCTCTTCTGGGATAATACACAATATTGTAACACCATTTATTGCCAACGTAAGCAGTATCTGCCAAAACATAATTGTAATTGTCGATTCCCGTGGTGGAAAGCGGACTCACAAAATTCTTCTTGAAATAAATTAAATAATTGTCATAAACATCAATTTCTTTATAAATGCCTTTTACCTTATCTATTAGAACTTGGTGATTGTTGAAACCTGAATTTTTATTTCCCAAAAGCACTTCCAGTTCTTTTCCTGTCGTATTGTCTCCATAAACTTTTGAGACGGATTCATTCAGGAAAATAGGCAGGAAGGTTTTTCCCGTAACTTTATTGGTGTCCAGATTGTTGAATATGAATTCCATTCCGTCAAAGAAGCCATTATTTATATAAGCACTGTCAATTCCGTTGATGTCAAATTGAATTTTTTCATGTTTGGAAAATTGATACTGCTCAAAATTGTTGATTCCATTTTTCCGTTTGTTTGCCCATATTTTCCGTAAAATATCTATGGCAGGGTTGTTCTTTTTTGAAGTTTTTCCAGAATAAATCATGACCTCCGAGAGAGACTCGGTCTCTTCTTTCATAATGATTTTCATGTTTTGGGGATCGACTTCTGCCAGAGGAACAATTCTGGTTTTATAACCTATAAAGGAAAAAACAACTTTGGAATAATTTTGCTTCGATTGTAAACTAAAAACTCCGACTTCATCACTCATCGTTCCTTCCGAAGAATTTTCAAAGGAAATCGTTACAAAAGGAAGAGGTTCATTTCTTTCATCAACAACAACCCCATTTACCTGCGTTTGTGACCAGGAAACGGTAAAGAAGAAAATTAATATAGGGAGAAAGAGAAGTTTTTTCATAAAAAGCAAAAAACTCCATCTAAGGAGATGAAGTTTTCCGAGATATTGGATTAATACTATTTATACAAAACTTTTTTAACCGCTTTGATCACATCATTACTGTTTGGCAACCATTCTTTTAATAGTACAGGTGAGTACGGTGCAGGTGTATCGGCAGTGTTGATTTTTATAATGGGTGCATCCAGAAAATCAAATGCATTTGCTTGAACTTGATACGTGATTTCTGTTGCAATGTTTCCGAAAGGCCAAGCTTCTTCAAGAATCACCAATCGGTTTGTTTTTTTGATGGATTTATAAATAGCTTCATAATCCAATGGCCTTACTGTGCGCAGGTCGATTATTTCACAAGAAATATCTTCTTTCTGAAGTTCTTCCGCAGCGGCCAGCGCTTCTTTTATAATTTTTCCGAAGGAAACAATGGTAACATCTGTTCCTTCTCTTTTAATATCGGCAACACCAATTGGCAGTATATATTCTTCTTCAGGAACTTCAGCTTTATCGCCATACATTTGTTCACTTTCCATAAAAATAACAGGATCGTTATCGCGAATGGCAGCTTTCAATAAACCTTTTGCATCGTAAGGATTTGAAGGAACAATAACTTTTAGTCCAGGACAGTTTGCGTACCAACTTTCAAATGCTTGAGAATGTGTAGCACCTAACTGGCCTGCGGAAGCAGTTGGTCCGCGAAAAACAATTGGTATATTAAATTGCCCACCGCTCATTTGTCGCATTTTAGCAGCATTGTTGATAATCTGATCAATTCCGACCAAAGAAAAATTGAAGGTCATAAATTCTATGATGGGTCGGTTCCCGTTCATGGCGCTTCCAATACCAATTCCTGCAAAACCAAGTTCTGCAATAGGAGTATCAATAACACGCTCAGGACCAAATTCGTCAAGCATTCCTTTTGAAGCCTTATAGGCGCCATTATATTCTGCGACTTCTTCACCCATCAAATAAACAGCTTCATCCCTACGCATTTCTTCGCTCATGGCTTCCGCAATCGCTTCTCTAAATTGAATTGTTCTCATTATTTCAAATTATAATAAATAAAGTAAAGAGCACAAAAATACTAATTCATTCAAGTAATTACTATAAGTAAGGAATAATAATTTTGCTATGCATGCATAATAAATTTTTAATAAAAATCCTTACCTTCGTGCTCACTATACAAACCTATAATATTTCTAAAAATGAAAATACTTGTGTGCATTAGCCATGTGCCCGATACGACCTCTAAAATCAATTTTTCTGATTCAGATACAAGATTTGATACCAACGGAGTGCAATTTGTAATAAACCCCAATGATGAGTTCGGGTTAACGCGTGCCATGTGGTTTCAGGAAAAGCAAAACGCAACCGTAGATGTTGTGAATGTAGGGGGTCCCGAAACCGAACCAACATTGAGAAAAGCACTTGCAATAGGCGCCGATACTGCTATAAGAATCAATGCGCATCCAACCGATGGGAGTTTCGTTGCCAAGCAATTGGCAAAGGTTGCTCAAGACGGGGGGTATGATTTAATCATTGCCGGAAGGGAATCAATAGATTACAACGGCGGAATGGTTCCGGGAATGCTCGCCGGTCTTTTGAAAGCGAATTTCGTGAACACTTGCATTGGATTGGAAGTGGAAGCGGATACTGCAACCGCAATCAGGGAAATTGAAGGTGGTAAAGAAACCTTGAAAACAAAATTGCCGTTGGTGATTGGTGGTCAAAAAGGGTTGGTGCAAGAAAGTGACTTGAAAATCCCGAACATGAGGGGGATTATGATGGCCAGAAAAAAACCACTTCAGGTTGTTGAGCCAACTGGAGATGAAGCTGCTTCAAAAACTGTTAAGTTTGAAAAACCAGCTCCCAAAGGACAAGTGAAATTGATAGATCCAGATAATTTGGATGAACTTATCAACTTGCTTCACAATGAAGCCAAGGTTATTTAATTTGATTTTTAAATTTAAAAAATAAAATTCATGTCAGTTTTAGTATATACAGAATCAGAAGGTGGGAAATTTGGTAAAACTTCTTTAGAAGCTGCTTCCTATGCAAAAGGAGTGGCAACGGTATTAGGCACCAATGTTACCGCTGTCGTTTTTAATGCGGAAGATACTTCCGGACTCGCACAATACGGGGTGGAAAAAGTATTGAAAATCAATAATGACAAATTGCAAAAATTTAATGCTGAGGCTTACGCTGATGCAATCAAACAAGCTGCAGAAAAAGAAAATGCTCAAGTTGTGATCATTTCACAGAGCACAAACTCCAAATATTTGGCACCGCTTTTAGCCGTTCAGTTGGATGCAGGATATGTTTCCAATGTGGTAGCTTTACCAGAAAGTACTTCTCCTTTTCAAGTGAAAAGAACTGCATTTAGTAACAAAGCTTTCAGTATTGTTGAAATCGGTACCGAAAGAAAAATTGTGGGAGTTTCTAAAAATGCCTACGGATTAAAAGAGAATCAGGTAGCGCAATCGGTAGAGGATTTTGTGCCTTCACTTTCAGCGGAAGATTTTTCTGTTAATGTGGAATCTGTCGATAAAGCCACCGATCAAGTTACTATTGCGGATGCAGAAATTGTTGTTTCCGGCGGACGTGGATTGAAAGGTCCAGAGAATTGGGGAATGATTGAAGAGTTGGCCGCAACTTTGGGTGCTGCAACAGCATGTTCCAAACCAGTGAGTGATATGGGATGGAGACCTCACAGCGAACACGTGGGGCAAACCGGTAAGCCGGTAGCGTCCAATCTTTATATCGCTGTTGGAATTTCCGGGGCAATTCAGCATTTGGCAGGTGTGAGTGCTTCTAAAGTAAAAGTTGTTATTAATAATGATCCTGAAGCACCTTTCTTCAAGGCTGCTGATTATGGGGTTGTAGGGGATGCCTTTGAAATAGTTCCCAAACTCACAGAAAAATTAAAAGAATTCAAGGCTAATAACGCATAATTTTTTTATCATTGTCATTCGAAAAAAGACTATCTGGAGATTTAAGAATATTCAGATTTTCTAGATAGTCTTTTTCTATTTTTGAGATATGAGTTTAGTGCGCCTTAATATTAAAGGAATTTCTTACAGTCAGACCCAGAATGGAGCTTACGCCTTAATTCTGAGTGAAGAGGATGGAGAGCGGAAATTACCCATTGTCATTGGGGCCTTTGAAGCACAATCCATTGCTATTGCTTTGGAAAAAGAAATTAAGCCTCCGCGGCCACTTACCCATGATTTATTCAAAAATTTTTCAGATCGGTTTGATATTGTTGTAAAGCAAGTCATTATTCATAAACTGGTTGATGGTGTTTTTTATTCCAGTCTGATCTGTGAAAGAGATAAAATAGAAGAAATAATTGACGCGCGTACAAGTGATGCCATTGCTTTGGCATTACGATTTAATGCTCCCATTTTTACCTACAAAAACATTTTGGACAAAGCCGGTATTTTTCTAAAAGGAGAAAATTTACACGACGAACCGAAAGCTGCCAAAACTGATATTATCGTTGAGGAATCCTTTTCCCATGAAGATGATTTTTCGTCGGACGATGATTACAAAAAGCTTTCTATGGAAGAACTCCAAACCTCTTTGCAACAAGCAGTAAACAACGAAGATTACGAAAAAGCGGCGCGTATTCGGGATGAAATATCCAGACGAAAATAACTTTATGAAAAGAAAAATACTATTGTTAGTATTCCTATTTGCCGGGATGCTAACCTTTCAGGCTCAATCGGTTGAAAATAAATGGGCTTTTCAACCATCGGATGACACAACAAAGGAAAGTTCAATTTCAGATTTTAGTACGGCTTCTGAATTAAATCTCAGGAATGGTGAATTTCATTACAGTTACAATGATTCCTTAAAATCTTCAGGGGATTATCTTCACCAAAATAATATTCTTATTTTTTATTACGATTCGCCTATAGATACAATCAGAAATTTTCGGATTGAAAAATTAACCGATTCAATACTGGTATTAAAAGAAAACGGTCGGCTATTTAATTTTACGGTCGAATCACCATCCATCGCAGACGTTTTGCCAGTCGAAACGAACAAAACTTTAATTCCCAGTGCTGGTATTTCTTTTCAAAGTCTTTGGAGAGGAGTATTAGGCATGGTGATACTCATTCTGATCGCATTTTTGTGTAGCAGTAATAGAAAAGCTATAAACTGGAAAACTGTGGGTCTTGGTTTGGCAGCTCAATTGCTATTGGCCATTGGAGTCCTAAAAATCACTTTTGTTCAAAATATTTTTGAGTTCGTTGGTAAGATTTTCGTGCTGATACTCAATTTTACTGCGGCTGGTAGTGAATTTCTCCTCGGGGGAATGATGGATGTTGACAGCTTCGGCTTTATTTTCCTTTTTCAGGTCTTGCCGACCATTATTTTCTTTTCTGCACTGACTTCAGTATTGTTTTATGTTGGGTTAATCCAAATCGTGGTGAAAGGAATGGCAATGGTTTTGAGCAAATTATTGGGAATTTCAGGACCGGAAAGTTTAAGTGTTGCCGGAAATATTTTCTTGGGACAAACCGAAGCTCCTTTAATGATCAAGGCGTACTTGGAACGAATGACGCGTTCTGAAATCCTTTTGGTGATGGTCGGCGGAATGGCAACTGTTGCCGGTGGCGTTCTCGCGGCATATATCGGATTTTTAGGAGGCGATGATCCAGCACTTCGTCTTGAATTTGCAAAACATTTATTGGCAGCTTCTGTAATGGCAGCGCCCGGAGCCATTGTGGTTTCAAAAATTCTCTATCCGCAGACGGAAAAAGTGGATACTGATGTTGAGGTTTCTTCGGAAAAGATTGGTTCTAATATTCTTGATGCCATTGCAAACGGTACTACCGAAGGTTTAAAACTTGCCGCAAACGTCGCGGCGATGTTGTTGGTTTTTATCGCATTTATTGCAATGATCAATTATGTATTCGGTTATGTTGGAAATCTAACTGGTTTGAATGATCTTTTAGCTGAGCATACCCCTTATTCCAAGTTCTCAATTGAATCCATTCTCGGAATTATATTTGCACCGCTTATGTGGCTTATTGGCGTAGCCAAGGAAGATATGATGTTGATGGGCCAATTATTGGGAATCAAATTGGTGGCGAGTGAGTTTGTAGGTTATATTCAGTTGGCGGAGTTGAAAAATCCGGTGAATGCAATCAGCCTGACGTATGAAAAATCAGTGATTATGGCAACGTATATGCTTTGCGGATTTGCAAATTTTGCCTCTATCGGAATTCAAATCGGTGGAATCGGATCTTTGGCACCTGGAAAAAGAAAATTATTGTCGGAATTTGGACTGAAAGCTCTCATAGGAGGATCAATCGCTTCCTTGCTTTCTGCAACTATTGCAGGAATGATTTTAGGTTAATTTTTTAAAAATAAAAAACTGCCTGAATGATGAGTTCGGGCGGTTTTTCTATTATAAGCATTTCTTACATCGCAACCAAACTTCCTAAAATCGCAGCAACGGCCGAAACCACAGAACTTGCTACAACCCACCAAGCAGCTGCAGCTGCGTTTTTGCGTGTATTTTCAGCTTCAATAACCGCTTTTCTTTTTAGATTTTCTATTTTCTTTGTTGCCTCATCTTCAATTCTTTGAACTTTATCAAGAACACTTGTTTTTGCTTCTTCAAAAGAATTCATTACACTGTCAATATGTTCTTGTTCCACCATCGTGTGATTTTTCAACCAAGACAAAATAGTATCTTTATCGGTTCTCTTGAGACTTCTTTTAATATCACTCAAATTGTCTCCTGAACCGTGCAGACTGTCCATAAAATGATTTTTCAAAATTGAAAAATCTGTTGAGGTCCTGCTGGAACCTTTTAGGAAGTCGGTTATCAAAGTTTCTATTTGTGTTTTGAAATCGCCCGGAACTGGAAGGTTTTTATCGCGTTCCGTATAAGGATCTGATGAGCTGTTTCTGCCGAATTTGTTTTTCAAATCATCTAAAACACCTGAAATCTTATCCGCATAATTGTTTAATTGATCTTTACTAAGCGATGTATTATCTGCCAATACATTCACAATACTGTCTTTGTCCAAACCTCCAACTTTTTGCACAATCGCTTTTTTAGCTTCGTCAGGATTGTCCAACAGATGATTGATTTTGTTCTTTAAATTTTCAGGTTCCATATCGCCGGGAGAAGCTGTGGAAAGAAAATCTTTCAATTTTTGAATATAAGCCGCAACCTGTTCCTCTTCCATCGGTGTTAATTTTGCTACGACCTTCTCAACTTTTTCTTCAGCTGTGTTTCCACTGTCGTATGCACGTTTCAATTCTTCGGAAAGTTGTTTCAATTTTTCCGTTTTTGAACGGTCGCCAGAAGATTCCGATTGGGAAATCGCGTTGGTTAAAACCGATTGTACCGCCATCCATTTTGCCGGTGAGGAACCGGAACTTTTACTGTGCTTCGCGTCTTCTTCAGCGTGAAATTTGGCCGATTCATTTACAATATCCTCAATGTCTTTTTTTACTTTTTCATAATCAGGAACGGCCTTATCCATTCGGTTGAAAAATCGATCAATTACATCGTTGAATTTCTTCGGATCATAAGCTGATTCGAAATCTTTTCTGACTTTATCTACAGTCGATTCTGCTATATTTTTCAATTTGGTTTCCGGCGAACTGGTAAACATTCTTTTTACAGCTTCTCCCGATGCTCTTAACCCTGCAGTAGCGGTATTGATTAAATTTCCGATCAAGGAATTCACCATTTTACTTTCCAAATAAAACAAAAGAATGAAAAACAAAGCCCAAATCACAAGTCCCAATGTAATGGAAATGCTCGTGCTGCTGATCAATGCGAGTTCGAGTGCCAAGGCCGTAGCGGCAAACAAAGAAATTGTCACGGTCACTACGCTCCAAATTCCGAAGCCTGTTGTGATCATTGTACCGACCGACATACCATTTTTATCGCTGTTTTTTTCATCATCATCATCGTCAAAATGATCTTTGTCTCCAAAATGATATTTGCTTTTTATATATTTTTCTCGAACGTCGCCTATCGCAGTTATTCCGCTTGCAATGGAAAGCGCCGTTAGAATAAACTGAAAACCCATCGCTAAAATCACACCTGCGATAACAGCAATAAAATATTGTGGTGATATTATTGTTTCCGCAGCGTAATCCAGATCCTGTGCATTCAGTGTAATCGCAGCAAATAGAAACAGGAGTAACAAAATGTTCTTTTTCATCTTTTCATTGTTTTGGTTAATTAATTTGCTTCTCTATTTTACAATTATATATTGTCGATTTGTATTTATAAAACGTTAATTAACAATATATTGGAGTCGAAATGCAACTTGGTGTTTAGCTTCGGAAAGCATTCGTTGTAAAGCACGGATAGAAAGAAAACAAAGTTTGATGCATCGTGTTTTTAGCATTTTTGAAGTCGGCAATTATTATTTTTTAGCTACTTTTAAAACTTCAAAAAAGAAAGACAAAAATGAAGCAATACCACGATCTTTTAAAGCACGTGCTTGAGCAGGGAAATCAAAAAGGAGATAGGACAGGAACGGGAACAATAAGTGTTTTTGGATATCAGATGCGATTCGATTTGAATGAAGGATTTCCAATGATCACAACAAAAAAACTACATTTAAAATCAATTGTTCACGAACTGCTTTGGTTTTTGAACGGCGATACAAATATTGAATATTTACAGGAAAACGGCGTAAGAATCTGGAATGAATGGGCAGATGAAAATGGAGATCTTGGTCCTGTTTACGGACACCAATGGAGAAATTGGAACAGCGAGGGAATTGACCAGATCAAAGAAGTTGTAGAAACCTTGAAAACGAATCCCAACAGTCGGCGGATGATGGTTTCTGCTTGGAATCCTTCGGTAATGCCCGATACTTCGAAATCTTTTTCAGAAAATGTGGCCAATGGAAAAGCAGCTTTACCTCCTTGTCACGCGCTATTTCACTTTTATGTTGCCGATGGGAAATTATCTTGCCAGTTATACCAAAGAAGTGCTGATATATTTTTAGGAGTTCCATTTAATATTGCCTCATACGCATTGCTGACAATGATGATGGCTCAGGTTTGCGATTTGCAAGTCGGCGAGTTTATTCACACTTTTGGTGATGCTCATATTTATAGCAATCATCTAGAACAAGTGGAATTGCAATTGTCCCGGGAACCACGTCCGTTACCTACAATGAAGATAAATCCAGAGGTAAAAGATATCTTTGGCTTTAAATTTGATGACTTTACGCTTGAAAACTACGATCCGCATCCACATATAAAAGGAGCCGTAGCTGTTTAAAATATGAATCCCTAAATTTTTAAAAATGAAAAAACTACTTTTTATTGCCTTTGTATTTATGACTGTTGGAATGAATGCCCAGGACGGAATAACGGTAAAAGGAAACACAATAACCACAAAAGAAATTCCTCCAGTATGGCCAGGTTGTGACGGAAATGAATCGGAACTTCAAAAATGCTTCAACCAAAATCTTTCAAAACACATCAGCGCGAATTTTAAATATCCAGCGGAAGCTTACAAAAATAACATTCAGGGCAAAGTAATTGTCAGTTTTATCATCAACAAAGAAGGTAAAGTTGAGATTTTAAAAGCCGAAGGCCCCAATGAATTGTTGGTGGAAGAGGCCAAAAGAAATATTCTTCAAATTCCGCAGTTAAAACCTGGAGAAATCGGCGGAAAACCGACAAATATAAAATACACGGTCCCTTTTACTTTTTCAACAGGAAAATAACATAACAAGAACAGCCCGAGAGTTTTAACCGCTGTTTAACAATTGTCTGGAATAGAATTTTTAGCTTTGAAAAAAGCATATTATGAAAGCGCTATTCCTTAATTGCACCCTTAAAAAATCGCCCGAAACTTCCAATACACAAGCTTTTATAGACGAAGCGATAAAGGAATTAAAAACTTTGGATGTAGCAACCGAGCAATTACGCGTTGTAGATTACAATGTGAAATTCGGAAATTCTTCTGATGAGGGCAACGGTGACGAATGGCCAATCATTCTGAAAAAAATAAAAGATACTGATATCTTGATCATTGCCACACCAATTTGGCGTGGAGATCGAAGTTCCATAGCAAAAATTGTGGCTGAACGTCTAGATGGTATTTGGAGTGAGGCCAATGAAGAAAATGGTCAGTACCCAACATTCAATAAAGTAGCCGGAGTGATGGTTGATGGCAATGAAGACGGCGCGAAAAAAGCAATTTCCAGTATTTGTTTTGATCTTTCCGAACACGGTTTCAGTTTGCCCGTGAACGCGTTTACCTATTATGTTGGAAAAGCCGGACCTGGACCAGCGTATATTGAAGCTGAAGGGGATAAACACTTATTTACGAACCGTACAATGTTTTTGATGTTGCACAATTTGGTGCATTTGGCAAAATGTATGAAGGAAAATCCATACAACACAAATATCAAAGCATTAAACGAAAAAGCGAAGAAAATCAGTAAAACTGAAAATTGATTATATTCTAATTTGACATTTGAAAAAGTTCGCTTCCGCTAAAAGAGAACTGAAATCACTACTTTTAAAAGAATATTTTTATAAATTCCCTTAGATTCATTTATTTAATTATATGACTACAAATCAATTGCTGGAAATATTTATATCGACTCGGAAAAAAACCGAATCGATTTGTTCTTTTCTAGCTACCGAAGATTATGTGGTTCAACCAATTGTGGATGTTTCTCCTCCCAAATGGCATTTGGGTCATACCACTTGGTTTTTTGAGGAATTTATATTGAAGAAGTACCAAGCTCATTACCGGGAGTTCGATTCGGATTTCGGATTTGTTTTTAATAGTTATTACGAAAGCATCGGAAAAAAAGTTGTTCGGGACAAACGCGGAAATCTTTCAAGACCTACGGTAAATCAGGTTTATGAATATCGAAATCATATCACCGCGACAATGACCGATTTTTTGAAAACAGAAATTTCAGATGAAATTGCGGAAGTTGTTCTGATCGGAATCCATCACGAAAAGCAACATCAGGAGTTGTTGATTACGGATATAAAATATATTCTTGGTAACAATCCGTTATTTCCGAAATACAATGACGAATTTGAAGAAAATCCAGTGCAGGAATTTGAAAGGGAATGGAAAACAATTTCCGAAGGAATTCACACAATCGGGCATCAAGATAAATCGCGTTTTTGCTACGACAATGAACTCGGTGTCCATAAGGTTTATTTAAATGAATTTTCCATTTCGAATAAATTGGTCACGAATTCTGAATATCTGGAATTTATGGACGCTGGCGGCTACCAAAATGTATTGCTCTGGCACGCGGAAGGCTGGGATTGGAAAATCAAAAATCAAATAATCGCACCTGATTACTGGCGTCAAATCAAGGGCGAATGGCATCAATTTACTTTACGCGGAATCGAAAAAGTGAATATGAATGCTCCAGTTTTGCATATTTCATTTTTTGAAGCTTATGCTTTTGCAAAATGGAAAAAGATGCGTTTGCCAACGGAATTTGAATGGGAAATTGCTCAACAACATTTTGACTGGGGCAGTAGGTGGGAATGGACGGAAAGTGCGTATCTTCCTTACCCAAATTACAAAATTGCCGAAGGTGCCATTGGTGAATACAATGGGAAATTTATGGTCAACCAAATGGTTTTGCGCGGAGGATCGGTTGCTACGGCTGAAAATCATACTCGGCCGACCTACAGAAATTTTTTTCATCCGCATTTGCGGTGGCAGTTTACGGGAATTAGATTGGTGGAATAGTGTCAGTTTAAAGATAAAAGACCGCTTCACTGAGAGAAAAAAGAATAAAGATTTGAAAAGTAAACGAGACACTAATATTCTTTTATCGAACATCGGAAGTAAAAAAATATGAAAAATACAGATGATTTTCAGAAACAATTCGAAGAAGACGTCCGCGCCGGATTGACTGCCAATCCCAAATTTTTGTATTCAAAATATTTCTATGATGAGATAGGCGACAAGCTTTTTCAGGATATAATGGAAATGCCCGAATATTATCTGACCAAATGTGAATATGAAATTTTTCAAAATCAGAAAGAAGCAATTATCGATTCTTTTAAAATTGAAAACCAATTCGATTTAATAGAACTCGGTGCCGGCGATGGGAAAAAAACCAAAATTCTACTCGAATTTCTAAGTCAAAAAAATATTGAATTTCAATATTTCCCTATTGATATCAGTCAGCACGCTTTGGATGATCTAGAACTTTCTTTAGCCAAAGAACTTCCCGATGTAAATGTAAAACCACGACAAGGAATGTACTTTGATGTTTTGAAACAACTTGCTGATTATGACCAAAATAAAAAAGTAATTGTAGTTCTTGGTTCCAATATTGGAAACTTATTACATCCGCAGGCGATTGAATTCTTGAAAAGTATTGCAGAGGCAATGGGCGAAAATGACTTGTTGTTGATGGGTTTTGATCAGAAAAAAGATCCGCAGGTGATTTTGGACGCTTACAATGACAAATCAGGAATAACGGAAAATTTCAATAAAAATCTGTTGCGGCGGATCAATAAAGAAATGAATGCCGATTTTGATATTGAAGAATTTTTACACTGGCCGACATATAATCCTGAAACCGGAACCGTGAAAAGCTTTTTAGTCAGCAAAAAAGAACAATTCGTAAATATTGAAAAGCTTCAGTTGAAAGTGCAGTTTCAAAAGTATGAAAGCATTCATACCGAAATTTCACAAAAATACGATGATGAAACCGTGAGTTGGCTCGCTTCCGAAGCAGGTTTGGAGATTATCGAAGTTTTTTCGGATGAAAAAATGTATTATAAGGATTATGTTTTTAGGAGAAAATAAAGAAGCGTTTGCTCGCAAATGCCAATAGAGGGGCGTAGCCCTGACGCCTTCGTAGCATATAATTCAGCAGCAACACGAAGGGGCGTTAGCCCTGACATCTTTCCTAATCGTAGCATTCAAATAAATATTTGGGGTTATATGCTACCTCGAATTTTTCAAGTAGCAGCAGATATTCATCTTTGAACGATTGCTTCTTGTGGTGTTGAGGTTGATTCAAAACATATTTAACCACCTTATCAATATGTGATTTGGAATAGGTAAAGGCTCCATATCCCTCTTGCCACGAGAATTTCCCCAGAATGTAATTTTTATCATTGAGCCATTTGGAAGAGCCGGATTTGACTTGCTCCATTAGTTTGGATGCTGAGATGATCGGGTGCATTCCAACAAAAATGTGGGTATGGTCGGGGTTGCAATAGATGGCGTATGTTTTACATTTTTGATTGGTAACAATACCGCACATTACTTTTTCCAATTCATCACGAAATGATTCCTTGATTAGACTTTCTCGTCCTTTGACCGCAAAAACGAAT
>DASSWB010000059.1:0-16560 GCA_035705495.1 Salinimicrobium sp.
AGCGCAGGATGAACCTGTGATTGCGGAAGAGCAATTCAAATTGATGAAAGATGGAGTCGGAATTATCAATGCAGCCCGTGGCGGAGTTATCAACGAAGTCGACCTTTTTAAAGCGATTGAAGATGGAAAAGTTTCTTTCGCCGGACTCGATGTTTTTGAAAACGAACCCACTCCAGCAGTACAAATCCTTATGAACCATAAAATTTCCTTGAGTCCGCATATTGGCGGACAAACAAATGAAGCTCAGGATAGAATTGGAACGGAATTGGCAGAGCAGATTATTGAGATCTTGAAATAGAATTGCTGTACTGACGGCAAAGATTTTTAACGGTTCCTTACTATCAAAAGTGGTTTGCTTACAAAACAAATTTGTGGGTGCAAATTTTTTGTTGATATTCCGCGATATTTTTCAGGTTATCTTTTGCTTGGAAAGTCCAATTTATTTGAACCATTTTTCAACTTCATTATCTAAGTCAGCGTCTGAGATTATTTCTCCGTGCTCTGATTGATTCATTCCGTTTTCGACGTTTTCAATAAGAATCAGTCTTTCCACTAAATCGTCAATCGCAAATTCATCTGGGAATTTGTCCAATTGTTCTTTTAATTTTTCTTTTGTCAACATTTTTCCTTTTTGTTTCAAACTATGTTTTTATAGTTCGGATTTAAGTTTATCAGGATTTTGTCTGTTATCAAAAATCGTTAGTATATTGATTTTATGTTCATCAAACTTAAAGAACAATGTTGTTTGCTTTGTAACAACACATTTCCTCAAATCAGGATTTTTTTCTGATTTCGGAAAGATTTCAGGTTGTGATTTTATCAATAAAATATTCTTGTCCAATTTTCTGATGAAATCCGATTTCACTTTTGCAGACCAGTTTTCCATTAAATAACCAAATAGAATTTCTAATTTTCTTTCCGCGATCTTGGAAACAACAATTTTCCGCTCCATTATCTATGTTTTGACATAAACGTGTCGTAATCGGTTGCTTTTCCTTGTTCGATTTCCGAAGATGCATCTTGGATTTCTTTCTGTTGGTCAGGAGTCAGTTCGTCCCAAAAGTCCACTGATTTTTCTTTTTTGAAAATTTGCTTGATTGACTGAATAATCCTGGGGTTGTCAGTGCTTAACAACAATTTCGCTAGTTCTATTTTTTCCGCTTGAATATTCATTTTTAGATCATTTATAACAAAAATAAGAATTCTTTCCTTAATGTGAAGTTGGATTTTTGTAAGAACGAAAATTCGGCATAACTTCTGGATAAAAACAAAATTCTGAATCGGAAGCATCTGATTCAGAATTTTTTTATTCCTAAAAATTCCAGTTGGATCATCATTAAATACATATTTTTGAAAACGGAAAAATTCAATTTTGAAAAAAATACTACTTCTTCTTGTTTCTCTTGCTTTTTTTGGTTGCAACAATCAAGATAAATTATCGGCAGAACCAGAATTGACGGGAACCGAACTTGAAATCAAATACGCAAAAGGATTTTCAATTATTGACTACGGAAGTTTCAAAATATTGAATGTTGAAAGTCCGTTTCCTGAATCAAAAAAATCCTACAAATATTTACTCGTTCAGAAGGAAGCACAAATTCCAGAAAACTTGGAATACGATCAGAAAATAGAAATTCCGGTGCAAAAAATCGTTGTGACTTCCACCACGCATATTCCTTCTTTGGAAACACTTCAAGTGGAAGAATCATTGGTCGGTTTTCCGAATCTGAGCTATATTTCTTCGGAAAAAACACGAAAATTGATTGCCGAAGGAAAAGTCACGGAGTTGGGACAAAACGAATCCATCAACACCGAAGTTCTAATTAGTTTACAACCCGATGTTGTGGTAGGCTTTGAGGTGGACGGAAACAACAAAACCTTCAATACGATCAAAAAAAGTGGAATTCCCGTGGTTTACAATGCTGATTGGACCGAAAATTCTCCATTGGGAAAAGCAGAATGGATCAAATTTTTTGGTGTTTTTTATAATAAATCAGACGAAGCTTTTTCCGCTTTTGAAGACGTCGAAAAAACTTATCTGGAAGCGAAAAAACGGGCTGCTACGGCAACAACTTCACCGACTGTTTTAAGTGGTTCTATGTACAAGGATATTTGGTATTTGCCGGGAGGAAAAAGTTGGCAAGCGCAATTTATTAAAGATGCAAATGCAGATTATCTTTATGCGGATTCCGAGGAAACGGGAAGTTTGAATCTTTCTATTGAAAATGTGCTGAGCAAAGCGCAAAACGCCGAATTCTGGATCGGTCCCGCGCAGTTTACTTCTTATGAACAAATGTTGAACGAGTCTCAACATTACCAACAATTTGAATCTTTTCAAAATAAAAAAATCTACACTTACAGCAGTAAAAAAGGAGAAACCGGTGGCGTCATTTATTATGAATTGGCACCAAATAGGCCAGACTTGGTTTTAAAAGATTTGATTTCAATTTTTCACCCTGAATTGTTTCCGCAGCATAAACTCGTATTTTTTGAACCGCTGGATTGATCATTTTTGTTAAAGAATACTTAATTATTTATATCTTACGGCTTGGAAGAAAAACCGTACAAAAATGAAAAACCTCAAGAGCAACATTTTTTTTAAGATCAGCATCATTTTTATTTTGATATTGATTCTGCTCATTCCCACTTCAATGGTCAAAAATCTGATTTACGAAAGGGAATTCGTTCAAGAAAACGCCATTCAGGAAGTCAGTTCTAAATGGGCAAACGGACAAACGATCACAGGTCCTTATATTTCCATTCCTTTTGATAAATACGTGCGGCAATTTTCCAAAAAAGATTCGACTGAAAAACTTGTAAAATACAAGGACTGGCTGTACATATTACCTGATAAACTGGAAATTGCAGGTTCCATCAATCCGGAGAAAAGATATAGAGGAATTTACGAAGTCGTTGTTTACGAATCCAACTTCAAACTTTCAGGCGTCTTCACTCCTATCAATTTGAAAAAATTCGAAATTGAAGAACAAAATATTCACTTTGATAAAGCAACGCTCAATATTGGGATTTCAGATTTAAGGGGAATCGAAAAACAAATCGTTCTGAATTGGAATGATAAAGAGATATTTTTCAATTCCGGAACCAGTACCCGGGATATTACTTCCAGCGGAATAAACTCTCCCATTCCCGTTGTTAAAGATTCCACGGCTTATCATTTCTCAATGAATGTGGATTTAAAAGGGAGCCAGAATCTCTATTTTGTTCCCGTGGGAAAAACCACCGACGTAGAAATGAAATCAAACTGGACCACTCCCAGTTTCACGGGAAATTATCTGCCAGATGATAGAAATGTAACCGAAGAAGGGTTCACTGCGAATTGGAATGTCCTGCATTTAAATCGGAATTATCCTCAAAGTTGGATTGGAAGCGCGCATAATGTGCAAGAAAGTACATTCGGAACCGATTTGCTATTACCTGTAGATAATTACAAAAAATCATATCGCGTGGCAGAATACGCAATTTTGTTCCTGGCGCTGACATTTATGGTGTTTTTCTTCGTTGAAGTTCTCAACAAAGTCTTTATTCACCCCATTCAGTATTTATTGGTGGGAATCGCGCTCATTGTTTTTTACACATTGCTGCTTTCTTTCAGTGAACACATTAAATTCAATCTGGCCTATATTTTATCGGCAATTCTGACTTTGGTGTTGATTACATCTTATACAGCGGCGATTTTAAAATCGAAAAAAGTCGGCTTGCTGATTTTCGGCATTCTTTTTATTCTTTATTCGTTCATCTTTACCATCATTCAATTGGAAGATTATGCACTTTTAATTGGAAGTATCGGTGTTTTTGTGATCCTCGGAATTGTGATGTACTTCTCGAGAAAAATCGACTGGTACAATATTCGATTAGGTGAGAATGCTGAAAAACCGAAAGAATCCGAAAACAAATAATGAAAAAAATTAGCAGAAGAAAATTTATTCAAAGTGGCATTTTAGCGTCTATTGGGTTGATTCTGCTTGATTCTTTATGGTTTGAAAAATATGTAATTGATTGGAATTATTTTGATATTTCCAAGGGAACGAAACCCAAAGTGAAAATCATTCAAATTTCAGATTTACATCTTGATTCAATTCGTTCTTTTCATCGCTCAATAGCGGAAAAAATTAATAATTTACAACCGGATTTTATTTTTATAACCGGAGATTCCGTAGATAAAACTGAAAAAATTGGGGTTCTGGAAGGATTTTTAAAAATGCTGGATATTTCCATTTTAAAAATCGCAATCCTTGGAAATTGGGAATATTGGGGTAAAGTAAATATCTCAAAACTCACGCAAGCATACCAGAAATATAATTGTGAACTTTTAATCGATAAACATAAATCATTATCCATTAAAGAGCGGAAAATAACCATAATCGGACTGGACGATCTAATTGGCGGTACTCCTGATTTTAAAGCCGCTACGGAAAACATTCCAGAATCTGATTTAAAAATTGTTTTGGCCCATTGTCCGCAACATCGGGATTTAATTCAAAAGGAAAAGGCGAATTTTACTACGGATTTAATTCTATCTGGACATACGCACGGCGGACAAGTCAATATTTTTGGTTTTGTACCCTTCAAACCACAAGGAAGTGGAAAATATTTGAAAGGTTGGTACAGTGAAAATGATCCTGTAATGTACGTTTCAAAAGGGATAGGAACCAGTATGTTACCAATAAGATTTGGAGCGCGCGCGGAAGTAGTTGAAATTGATATTTAAAGAGTAAATTCAAAAAGGATGATTTATTTCCCAAAAATGAAAAAGATGAAAATTGTAAGCCTGACCGTAAAGCGATGTTCTTAAAAAATATGACTGAAGACCGAATTATCACTTTAAAAAATAGAATCAATAGCTTTACCGAAGGAAATATCTGTAATTAAATACTTTAAGCAAATCCAATGAAAAAATCAATATTTATCCTCCTATTCCTGTTTTCAACATCAATGATGTTTGGACAAACTCATTCCGAAGACGTAGAAGCTTTTCAAAATAAGATGAACCAGGATTTTTTAAATCCAGAAGAGTCTCCGCTTTCTCCAAAACAAATCAAAAAGTTTAACGGACACGATTTTTTCCCAATTGATGAAAATTATAAAATAGTCGCAAAATTTGATAAAGCAGAGGATGCAGTTCCATTTTCTATGAAAACAACCACAGACCGACTTCCATTATACAAGATTTACGGGACTGCGACTTTTGAAATTGAAGGAAAAACCTATACGCTGAATATTTATCAAAGCGAAAAAATCACGCCCGGATATGAAAATCATTTGTTTTTTCCTTTCACCGATTTGACGAATGGCGAAGAAACCTACACAGGCGGAAGATATATCGATTTAACGATTCCCGAAGGAAACAGTATTATAATCGATTTCAACAAGGCTTACAATCCGTATTGTGCTTACAGTGGAAACTACTCCTGCCCGATTCCGCCAAAGGAAAATGATTTGAACACAGAAATAAAAGCAGGAATTAAATATTTTTGAATACATTGATTATGGAAAATAGACGGTTCAACATCTGGTTGGCGGAATTAAAAATTATACTGGATTTTGACTGAAGTACCTACTTCGATTTTATATTTTTGTCCAAATATGTAAAACTTGTCCAACCCAAAGAAATATTCTGTTTTCCTGCTCCTACTGATTTTATTGGTAGTTTTTCTGCTGAATATAAGTCTGGGATCTGTCAATATTCCCATTGATGATGTATTTGCAGCTTTGACAAACGGAGCGGTTTCAAATGAAAGTTGGAGTTATATCATTCTCGAGTATCGATTGCCCAAAGCTTTTACCGCAATTTTGGTCGGCAGCGGATTGGCTGTCAGCGGACTCCTGATGCAAACGCTTTTTCGAAATCCTTTAGCGGGTCCTTATGTACTCGGATTGAGCAGTGGCGCGAGTTTGGGGGTGGCAATCGTTGTTATGGGCGCTTCTCTTTTCGGCGGAATGGCTTCTTTTGTATTACTTTCAAAATGGAGTTTGGTCATTGCATCCAGTTTGGGAAGTTTGCTCGTTCTTTTGGCTGTAATGCTTGCTGCTTCCAGATTAAAAGACACGATGGCGTTACTCATTATTGGTTTGATGTTCGCGAGTTTGACATCGGCCGTTGTGAGTGTTTTTGCTTATTTCAGTCGTGCGGCAGATCTTCAGAAATATATTTTTTGGTCCTTCGGAAGCTTGGGTGATCTCGCTTGGAGCGAAGTTTTGATTCTCGGAATTTTCTGGTTTTTGGGAATTCTGCTATCTATTTTTTGTATTAAAAATTTGAACTCGCTTTTATTGGGAGAACAGTATGCAAAAAGTATGGGGGTCGCAATCAATAAAAACCGATTTTTGGTCATCATCGCCACGAGTCTATTGGCAGGAAGTATTACAGCGTTTGCGGGACCAATTGCTTTTATAGGTTTGGCTGTTCCGCATTTGGTAAAACAAATTATTCCCACAAACAACCACTTGATTTTATTGCCGGCGGTGATTTTTGGCGGTGCTATTTTAATGCTGATTTGTGACAGCATTGCACAACTTCCGGGAAGTGAATACACGCTTCCGATAAACGCAATCACTTCGATTATAGGAGCTCCCGTTGTTATTTGGTTATTGGTTCGGAAACAAAAATTTATTTTTTAATGGCTGCGGAAGAAAAAAACAAAGCGATTTTAAAAACCGAAAAACTCTCCATCGGTTACACGCTGAAGCATTCAGAAAAACTAATAGCTTCCGAAATCAATTTTGAAGTTTTTCCGGGCGAATTGGTGGCAGTCATCGGTGCCAACGGAATGGGAAAATCGACTTTGTTAAGAACGCTGTCGAGCATTCAGATACCGCTCTCGGGAGCTGTTTTTTTAAATCGAAAAAACCTTCAAAATATTGATTCCAAAGAACTTTCCAATCTTATAGGATTAGTGCTGACGGAACAACCCATTTCGAAGAATTTGAGTGTTTATGAACTCGTTGCGTTGGGAAGACAACCTTATACGAATTGGATTGGGACTTTGAGTGAAAAAGACAAAGAAGAAGTCCGAAAAGCTTTGAAGAATGTCGGAATTGAAGATTTAGCCGAAAGAAGGTGCTACGAATTGAGCGACGGACAATTACAAAAGGTTTTAATTGCGCGTGCTTTGGCGCAGGATACTTCTTTGGTCATATTGGATGAACCCACAACACACCTGGATTTATACCATCAAGCCTATATTTTTAAGCTTTTAAAAAAACTGGTTCGGGAAACCAAAAAATCAATGATTTTCGCAACGCACGAAATCAATCTTGCGATACAATTGTGCGATAAAATCATTATTCTGAATAATGAAAAATTCTATTTCGGAAATCCGTGTGAATTAATTGAAAATGGCATTTTTGAGCAACTGTTTCCTTCGGATTTGATTCAATTCGACAGTAATTTGGGTGCTTTCAGAATAAAATCGGCAGAATAAGTCATTGCTTTTCCTATATTTGAGGAAAGTCATTTTCTTATGGATTTCACGCTTCTTCTCTACGTTTCCATAGCCGCCATTATTGGAATTTTAATCGGTTTTATTTTTTCGAATTTAAAAAACAAAGCTTCAGGCGCTACTTTAACTGAAAGGAACAATCTACTTCAACAACAGATCGTTGAGTTGAAAAACAATCTTTCAGAATTAAAAAATTCCGCAGAAGAAAAATATCAGGAAATTGTAAAGGAACGCGAGGAAATCCGCAGGGAAAAAGATTTTTTAAATCTGGAACTCACAAAAAGAAACTCCGATTTCGAAAATTTAATTCAGAAGAATAAGGAACAAACTGCGGAAGTAGAAAAACTTCAGGAGAAATTCACCAAGGAATTCGAAAATCTCGCCAATAAAATCCTGGATCAGAAATCGGAGAAATTCACTGCGCTCAATAAGGACAATATTCAGAATATATTAAATCCCCTTCAGGAAAAAATCAAAGCATTTGAGGAAAAAGTTGATACGAACAGCAAAGATTTCATTGAGCGTCACGCACAGTTGGGAAAACATCTTCAGCATTTAAACGAGCAAAATATTAAAATAAGTCAGGAAGCAATCAATTTAACCCGCGCATTGAAAGGCGACACAAAAATGCAGGGAAATTGGGGAGAGATGGTTCTGGAAAGGGTCTTGGAACGTTGCGGATTGCAAAAAGACTGCGAATATTTTTTACAACAGAATTTTAATACCGAAGACGGAAAACGCGTAATGCCCGATGTTGTTATTCATCTTCCAGGTGATAAAAAAATGATTATAGATTCCAAAGTTTCATTAAACGCTTTTGAACGTTATATCAATGAGGAAGACGAAACGGAAAAGAAAACGCATCTAAAACATCATTTGGTTTCGGTACGGAAACGCGTTGAAGAACTGGCAGCAAAGAATTACCATACCCTATATCAAATGGAAAGTCCTGATTTTGTACTGCTTTTCATTCCCATAGAATCTGCTTTTGCAATTGCCTCAAACGAATATCCAAATTTGTACAACGACGCTTTTGAGAAAAATATTATTATCGTGACTCCCACTACGCTACTCGCCGTTCTAAAAACAATTGACAGTATGTGGCAAAATGAAAAACAGAAGGAAAATGCGATTGAAATTGCGAATCAAGCCGGGGCTTTGTATGATTCTTTCACAAATCTGACAGATGAACTTTTAAAAGTCGGCAAACAATTGGGAACGGTCCAGAATACCTATGAAGGAGCAATGAAAAAACTGACCGGAAAGGGGAATTTGATCAAGCGCGTTCAAAACCTAAAAATTTTAGGCGCCAAAGCAAGCAAACAGATTGATGAAAAACTGATCAAAAGAGCTGATGCCGATTTTGGAGAAACGGAAAATGATGGTTTTTTAAAAATAGAAAATTGAATTTAAAATGTTCTTCCCGGATTTAAAAATTTTCTTAAAAAATTGCTTTCTTTTTTATAATTTGCAGTGATATCCTAACATAAAAATCCCATGAAAGAAATAAAACGTTTATTTGATTTTCCTTATTTCCAGTTAGAAAATTTTCCTTTGGAAAAATCCCTTGTTACCAAATACAATGGTGAATGGAAAGCGTTATCTACAAAAGAATATTTAGATCAGGCCAATGCCGTGAGTAGGGGTTTACTAAGGTTGGGAATAAAACCGCACGATAAAATTGCCGTCATTTCTTCCAATAACCGGACAGAATGGAATGTTTTGGACATTGGGATTTTGCAATTGGGAGCTCAAAATGTTCCGATTTATCCCACCATTTCTCAAGAAGAATACCAATACGTCATTAACCATAGTGAGTCCATTTATTGTTTTGTCTCCGACGAAGAGGTTCTAAAAAAGGTAAATGCGATAAAGCAGAATACAAGTTTGAAAGAGGTTTTTACCTTTAATGAAATTGCTGGCGCCAAAAACTGGAAAGAAATATTGGATTTAGGTGAAGATGATTCAAATCAGGCAGAAGTCGATGCTCTGAAAGATGCCGTGGAAGAAGATGATCTTGCCACCTTGATTTATACTTCGGGAACGACTGGAAAGCCGAAAGGTGTTATGTTAAGCCATAAGAATATTGTGAGTGACGTTTTGAATTCCGCTTCTCGGGTTCCTTTTGAATTCGGCACATACACAGGGTTAAGTTTCCTTCCTATTTGTCATATTTTTGAACGAATGATCCTGTATTTATATCAGTATTATGCAGTTTCCATTTATTTCGCGGAATCGATTGAAACCATAAGTGACAATTTAAAAGAAGTCAAACCCAATGTAATTTCCGCCGTTCCGCGTTTACTTGAAAAAGTCTATGATAAAATTATCGCCAAAGGATCCACTGTTGGCGGAATCAAACAGAAACTATTCTTTTGGGCGGTTGAATTGGGACTGAAATACGAACCTTATGGAGCCAATGGTTGGTGGTACGAAACCCAGTTGAAACTTGCCCGCAAATTGATTTTTTCAAAATGGAAAGAAGGTTTGGGTGGAAGAATAGAATTGATCGTTTCAGGAAGTGCTGCTTTACAACCACGTTTGTCCAGAGTATTTGCTGCAGCGGGAATTCCAGTTATGGAAGGCTACGGATTGACCGAAACTTCCCCTGTAATTGCAGTCAATGACCAACGGGATAAAGGATTTAAAATAGGAACTGTGGGAAGGGTTATCGATAATGTAGAGGTGAAAATTGCAGAGGACGGGGAAATTCTTACAAAAGGCCCGAATTTAATGATAGGATACTTCAAAGAAGAAGAAAAAACAAAAGAAGCCATTGATGAAAACGGATATTTTCACACTGGAGATATTGGGGAAATTGATGCTGACGGATTTTTGAAAATCACGGATCGTAAAAAAGAGATGTTCAAAACCTCTGGAGGAAAATATGTGGCGCCACAGTTGATTGAAAATCAAATGAAACAATCTCGGTTTATTGGAGAAATTATGGTCATTGGTGATGGTGAGAAAATGCCGGCTGCATTTATTCAACCAGATTTCGATTTTGTACGGGAATGGGCGAAAAGAAAAGAAATCGAACTGGGAACAAACGAAGAACTAGTCAAAAATGAAAAAGTAATCGCCAGGATTCAGGAAGAGGTTAATTTTCACAATGAAAAATTCGGAAATTGGGAAAAAATAAAAAGATTTGAACTTACTCCGGATATTTGGAGTATTGATGGCGGACACCTCACTCCTACGATGAAATTAAAACGAAAAGCAATAAAGGAACAATATATTGGCTTGTACAATAAAATTTATGGATACAATTAATAATTTTTGATTGCTAAAAAGTCGGTTAATTCCGGCTTTTTTTATTCTAAAAAAACCGAAAGTAAAATTCTTTAAAATTTATTATGCATGCATAATAAATTTTGCTAAATTTGGAATGCTATTTTAAAAAATGAAAGAGAAAACGATCGATTATGTTTTAAGATCAACTTGGATCGCAGTTTCAAAAATGTACAGTGAAGAGGCGGGAAAAGCTGGGAGTACAATGGCAACAGGCTTTGCATTGTTGAGCATAGATCCAGAAAAAGGTACACCATCAACTACTTTAGGGCCCAAGATGGGAATGGAAGCCACAAGTCTTTCCAGAACTTTAAAATCTATGGAGGAAAAAGGTTTGATCACACGAAAAAAGAATCCTGCCGACGGGCGTGGCGTACTGATTTTTCTGACAAAATTTGGAAAGGAAATGAGGGATTATTCAAAAGGTGTGGTTTTTCAATTTGATGAAGCGGTAAAAAATGAAGTTTCCAAAGAAGACATGGAAACTTTTAATAAAGTGGCAAATAAAATCATGGATTTGATCGCTTCAAAAAAAATATATAATCAATAATCGGAAAATATTTTATACGATGAAAAGAAGAATTAACAAGGTCGCTGTTATTGGCTCCGGAATCATGGGAAGTGGCATCGCCTGTCATTTTGCCAATATAGGCGTGGAAGTACTTTTACTTGATATTGTTCCCAAGGAATTAAACGACAAGGAGAAGAAAAAAGGACTTACGCTGCAAGATAAAATGGTCCGAAATCGAATTGTGAATGAATCGTTACAGACCGCTTTAAAATCGAAGCCCTCTCCTATTTACCACAAAGATTTCGCAAAGCGGATTCACACCGGAAATTTAGAAGATGATATTCAAAAAGTTTCGGAAGCAGACTGGATTATTGAGGTTGTTGTAGAACGACTCGACATTAAAAAGCAAGTTTTTGACAATTTAGAAAAATATCGAAAAGAAGGAACATTAATTACTTCAAATACTTCTGGGATTCCGATTAAATTCATGAGCGAAGGAAGAAGTGAAGATTTTCAAAAACATTTCTGCGGAACGCATTTCTTCAATCCCGCACGATACTTAAAATTATTCGAAATTATCCCCGGACCAAAAACTTCAGAAGAAGTATTGGATTTTCTGAATATGTACGGTGAAAAATTCCTCGGAAAAACTTCCGTGGTCGCAAAAGATACACCCGCATTTATAGGAAACAGAATCGGGATTTTTAGCATCATGAGTCTTTTTCACATGGTGAAGGAAATGGATTTAACCATTGAAGAGATTGACAAGCTTACCGGACCTGTAATCGGCCGACCAAAATCGGCTACTTTTCGTACAGTCGATGTGGTTGGTCTAGATACGTTGGTGCACGTTGCCAACGGACTCTTTGAAGGTGTGCCCAATGACGAACAGCACGATTTGTTCAAACTTCCTGATTTTATACAAACCATGTTGGACAATAAATGGCTGGGCAGCAAAACAGGACAGGGTTTTTATAAAAAGGAAAGAAAACAGGATGGTTCCAGCGAAATTAAATCGCTCGATCTAAATACAATGGAATATCGCGGACAAAAGAAAGCTTCGTTCGCTACTTTGGAACTGACAAAAACCATTGATAAAGTCCCCTCCCGTTTTCCTGTTCTTATAAAAGGAAAAGACAAAGCAGGCGAATTCTACAGAAAAAATCTTTCGGCATTGTTTGCTTATGTTTCAAATAGAATTCCGGAAATAACCGACAGTTTATACAAAATAGACGACGCCATGAAAGCAGGTTTTGGATGGGAACAAGGTCCTTTTCAAATCTGGGATGCCGTAGGTGTTCAAGAAGGAATAGAAATGATGAAAGCAGAAGGTCACGAACCCGCAGCTTGGGTTTATGAAATGTTGGAAAGTGGCAGCAAAAGCTTTTATACCGTAAAAGATGGGAATACTTTCTACTATGACATTCCGCAGAAAAAACAGGTAAAAGTTCCTGGTCAGGATGCTTTTATTATTTTGGATAATATCCGCGAAAGCAAAGCTGTCTTTAAAAATAGTGGTGTTGTGGTGGAAGATTTAGGTGACGGAATTCTAAATGTCGAATTCCGCAGCAAAATGAATACAATCGGTGGTGACGTCCTCGACGGATTGAACCGTGCTATTGACATGGCCGAAAAAGAATACCAAGGATTGGTAGTTGGAAATCAGGGAGCGAATTTTTCCGTTGGTGCCAATATTGGGATGATCTTTATGATGGCCGCCGAACAGGAATATGATGAATTGAACATGGCCGTGAAATATTTCCAGGATACGATGATGCGCATGCGCTACTCCTCCATTCCTACGATTGCGGCCCCACATGGAATGACGTTAGGTGGTGGCTGCGAACTTTCACTGCACGCCGATAAAGTAGTTGCCGCTGCCGAAACATATATCGGACTCGTAGAATTTGGTGTGGGCGTAATTCCAGGTGGTGGTGGATCCAAAGAAATGGCTTTAAGGGCTTCCGATACTTTTAAGGAAAACGACGTGGAACTGAATCGTTTACGTGAATATTTTCTAACCATTGGAATGGCAAAAGTTTCCACATCAGCTTATGAAGCTTACGACATAGGAATTTTACAAAAAGGAAAAGACCTTGTAATCGTGAATAAAGACCGGCAATTGGCAATGGCGAAAAAACACGCTTTGTTGATGGCCGAAGCTGGTTATACAATGCCTGTAAAACGTCAAGACGTAAAAGTCTTGGGGAAACAAGCATTGGGAATGTTTTTGGTCGGAACAGACGCGATGCAAGCAGGAAATTACATCAGCGAGCACGACAAAAAAATTGCCAACAAATTAGCTTACGTAATGGCAGGTGGAGATTTATCCGAAGCATCTTATGTTAGTGAACAATATCTATTGGACTTGGAAAGAGAGGCCTTCCTTTCTTTAACGGGAGAGAGAAAAACCCTTGAAAGACTTCAGCACATGTTGCAGAAAGGGAAACCACTTAGAAACTAATCGTATAATGTAAAATGTAGATTGTAAAATGTCTAATCTAAGAATATGAATTATTTCAAAGAATTGAAAGTCTGGCAGAAAGCAATGGATTTAGTGACTGAAACCTATATTAAAAGTAAAGAATTTCCGAAAGAGGAAATTTACGGACTTACTTCACAGTTTAGAAGATCTGCGGTTTCTATTCCTTCAAATATCGCAGAAGGTTGTGGGAGAAAGACAAATAAAGATTTTTCCAATTTCCTCGGAATTGCTTTAGGTTCCGCTTTTGAATATGAAACTCAATTAATCATTTGTAAAAATTTGGGATTCATTTCAGAAGAGGATTTTCAAAATTTAGAAGAAGAGGTTCAGTATATACAGAACATGGTTATTAAACTGCAATCAACTTTACAGGTTTAAACAAACAATATACAGTATACGGTATACGGTATACAAAATACAGAGAAACAATGAGAACAGCTTACATCGTAAAAGCATACAGAACAGCCGTGGGAAAAGCACCTCGGGGAGTTTTTAGATTTAAAAGATCTGATGAACTTGCTGCGGAAACCATCAAATATATTTTGAATGAACTTCCGCAATTGGACAAAAAAAGAATTGACGACGTCATGGTAGGAAATGCGATGCCGGAAGCCGAACAAGGTTTGAATATGGGTCGGCTGATTTCTTTAATGGGATTGGAAATTCTGGATGTTCCTGGCGTCACCGTAAACCGATATTGCGCCTCGGGAATTGAAACAATCGCAATGGCAACAGCCAAAATACAAAGCGGAATGTCAGATTGTATTATTGCCGGTGGAGCGGAAAGCATGAGTTATATTCCGATGGGTGGCTACAAACCCACACCGAATTATGACGTGGTAAAAAAAGGGCACGAAGATTATTACTGGGGAATGGGATTGACTGCGGAAGAGGTTGCCAAACGCTATGATATTTCGCGAGAAGCACAAGATGAATTTGCATATAACTCTCATCAAAAAGCATTAAAAGCGTGGAAGGAAGATAAATTCAAAGACCAAATTGTTCCCATAGACATCGAAGAAATTTTTGTCAATGAAAAAGGAAAAAAGGATTCCAGAAAATACACCGTGACACGTGATGAAGGTCCGCGTGCAGATACTTCTCTGGAGGTTTTGGCAAAGCTAAGACCTGTTTTTGCCGAAGGCGGAAACGTAACCGCAGGGAATTCGTCTCAAATGAGTGATGGTGCTGCATTCGTGATGGTGATGAGTGAAGAAATGGTGAAGGAATTGAACTTAGAGCCAATTGCACGATTGGTGAGCTATGGAGTTGCAGGAGTAGATCCCAAAGTTATGGGAATTGGTCCTGTTGATGCGGTGCCGAAAGCCCTGAAAAAAGCCGGATTGAAAAAAGAAGACATCGAACTGATTGAACTCAACGAAGCCTTTGCATCCCAATCCTTGGCCGTTATTCGGGAAGTGGGATTGAATCCCGATATCGTCAATGTCAATGGTGGAGCAATTGCCATGGGTCATCCCTTGGGTTGTACGGGCGCAAAACTTTCTGTTCAGATTTTTAAGGAAATGCAAATGCGAAATCTCAAAAACAAATACGCAATGGTAACGATGTGCGTGGGAACTGGACAAGGAGCTGCGGGGATTTATGAGGTGTTTTAAATAGAAACGAGAGAAGAGAGAAGAGAGAAAAGAGAAAAAAAATCTAAATCGTGAGTATTAAAAAAAGACATAATTATAAAAATTTGAAAATCTGGCATTCGGGTTTGGATATCACAAATGATGTTTCTGATCTTTTGCAGACATTTCCTGTTCACGAAAAGTATGATTTAAGCTCTCAAATGAGTAGGTGCTCTGTTTCAATGCCAAGTAATATTGCTGAAGGTTCTTCGAGAACTGATAAATCCTTTAGTCATTTTTTAAATATTTCTTTAGGTTCCTCTTTTGAACTGGGAACTCAACTTTTGGTTGCAAAACATAGAAATTATATTAATCAAGAAGAATTAGAAACACTGGAAAAGAAAATCGAAGAATTTCAAAAAATGACCATGGGCTTTCAAAATGCCCTTGATTAAGTCTCTTTTCTTTTCTCTTTGTTCTCTTCTCTAAAATCCAATTTTAAAAAATAAAAAAATTACTATATGGAAAACAATAACAACAACAAGCAAAAAGACCTACTTCGCGGAGGTCAATTTTTGGTAAAAGAAACCGACTGTGAAGATGTTTTTACGCCTGAAGATTTTACCGAAGAACAAAAAATGATGCGGGATTCTGTAAAGGAATTCGTAGAACGTGAAATTTGGCCGAAAAAGGAGGAATTTGAGAAGAAAAACTACGACCTGACCATTGAGCTGATGAAAAAAGCAGGAGAAATGGGATTTTTGGGGGTTTCAGTTCCTGAAGAATATGGCGGACTCGGAATGGATTTCGTTACTACCATGTTGGTTGTTGATTACATTTCTGGTGCCACAGGATCATTTTCGACCGCTTTTGGGGCACATTCGGGAATTGGAACCTTGCCAATCACACTATACGGAAATGAAGCGCAAAAGAAAAAATATGTCCCAAAACTGGCGACTGGCGAATGGTTTGGATCTTATGCCTTAACGGAACCAGGTGCGGGAAGTGACGCCAATAGTGGAAAAACAAAAGCGGTTCTTTCTGAAGATGGAACGCATTATAAAATCTCCGGTCAAAAAATGTGGATTTCAAATGCGGGATTTTGCAATCTGATGATTGTTTTCGCCCGAATTGAAGGTGACAAAAATATTACAGGTTTTATTGTTGAATACGATCCAGAGAATGGAATTTCCTTGGGTGAAGAAGAAAAGAAACTCGGCATCCACTCCTCCTCTACCC
>DASSWB010000060.1:0-14902 GCA_035705495.1 Salinimicrobium sp.
AAACGCTCGTGCTCACTTTGTAAATCGGCTCCCCATTCTTCAATTGGATAAGCAAATTTCTTTTTCTTGTTTGGTTTTGAATTTTTTAGAATCTCAATCGCTTCAGTATAACTCACACGTTTGAAATTATTGTCGAGCACAAAATGAAGTTTTTCCCTGAGAGGCATCGCGCTTCTTTCGGCTTCGGGTTTTGTGGCATCTTCCTGAAGTTGGCGTTGCTCCAAAAATTCAAGATCATCTTTACAATTGTCGAGAATATATTTTAAAACATATTTAATGAATTCTTCAGCAAGGTCCATATTCTGGTGCAAATCCATGAAAGCAACCTCGGGCTCAATCATCCAAAATTCTGCCAAATGACGGGAAGTATTTGAGTTTTCAGCCCTAAATGTCGGTCCGAAAGTATAAACCTGTCCCAATCCCATTGCGTAAGTTTCCGCTTCAAGCTGACCAGAAACAGTCAAGTTCGTTTCTTTTCCGAAGAAATCCTTTTTATAATTAATGCTTCCATCTTCGTTTTTCGGCGGATTTTTTAAATCCAAAGAAGTCACTTGGAACATTTCACCAGCACCTTCGGCATCACTACCTGTAATGATTGGTGTGTTGACGTAGAAGAAATTTTTATTCTGAAAAAAGGAATGCACCGCAAATGAAAGTCGGGAGCGCACGCGCATCACGGCACCAAAAGTATTGGTTCGAACCCGCAAATGTGCTTGTTCGCGTAATTTTTCCAGCGTATGGCGTTTGGGGGAAAGAATGGTCAATTTTACTTCCTCAGGATCGGCGTCACCCAAAATTTCAACGGAATTTACCTGGATTTCAACTTTCTGGCCACTTCCCAAACTTTCTTGCAGAATACCTTTTACATGAATGGCGGCGCCCGTAGTGATTCTTTTTAAAGTTGCTTCATTGGTTTTTTCAAAATCAATGACACACTGAATATTATTTATTGTTGATCCGTCGTTTAAGGCAATAAACCGGTTACTTCTAAAAGAACGTACCCAACCTTTAACTTCGACTTCCTGTAAAATTTTGCTGCTCGAAAGAATTTCGGCAATTTGTTTGTGGTTCATAATGCGATTCCCATTTAATCTGCAAAGATAATTTTTTCGGTATAGTTAAAAATAATGAACGGATTAAAATTTGTGGTTTTTAAAAATCTCGGATAAATAGTTCCTTCAAGTTAAATTTTTGTTAATGGAATGGCTGAAATTTTAAATTTTTTTAGGTTTGAAGCAGAAAATTTTTAAAAATGAAAAATATTTCTTCTTTTTCCGTATTCGGAATTATTTTATTTTTAATTGTTGTCACAGGTTTTTCCAGTTGTGAAATGGATGATTTTGAAGGTGATTTGCCCATTGAAAATAATTCTAATATTAAAATTACCACAAAATCTTACGAAGACTTAAAATTTGATTCAAAATTTATTTTGCCTTTCACAGAAATAGCAAATAAAATTAAAACTTCTTCTTATACCGGAAGAGGTAGTTATATGGAGGAGACATATAACTTCACTATTGATTCCACTATTATCAAAGAAATAAAAACGGATAAGTATGTTTCTTATACCATGCTGATCAGAAGGGATCGGATTCCCGAAAATTATTTTGAAAATCTGGTAATTGAAGTGACAGATACATCAGATACAAAGGCGTATATATACCAATATTTTCCAAATTCTCCAATTCAAAAAAAGAGCCATGGTTCCTTTATTTTCGATTTTAATTTTAATGTAATTCCGATACAATATGATGAAAACGGAAAAGCTTCTATTACAGTAGGATGTAGATTGGCGGTGGATTATTGTAATTGGCCAAATGGAACGGATGACGATGCACATATAGCAGGAGAGGGTTGTACCAAAGCCTATATCTACCAAGAGTATTACGAATTAGCATGTAACGATGGAGGAGGCAGTTCTCCAGGTAATTATAACTATTCCCCAACCGGTTATTATTCCGGGTATAATTCAAGTGATCCCACTCCAGGTGGTGGTTATTGGGGGAACAGTACCCATACTCAGCCTATTACTTGTTATGGATTGAATTGTCCTGAAAAATTTTATATTAGCAACCCTTGTGATGAACTACAAGAAATTTCAAACGATACAGACTATGTTTCAGAACTAAATGATCTGGAAAACGCGACGGCAAACGAGACTTTGGTCATTGCTTCGGATAGTACCGATCTCGAAGGAAACATTGTTTTTACTTTTGAAAACATTCCCGGCGGTGAAGATCAGGTGGAAGCGACAATTAATGCGTCCATTCATTCTACCGCACATAACCATACAGATGCTGATGACCAACTTTCGGTGTTTTCTCTAAGCGATCTGTATGCTTTATATGTTTTGGCCGGTTCCGGATTTATTGACGATTCCTATGCGCACATTTTGGTTACTAATCAAGGCTCTGGCACACAATATGCTCTAAAATTTGATGATATGGAGGCGTTTGAAACTTGGGGCGATACTTTTTTTATGGGATGGGATTTGGATTTGGGACCGGATACAAAAAATCCGATTAAGGAGAGTAGAGAAAACATTTATGAATTAGATGTAAATCCTGAAAATTCAAATTCAAAAAATGAGTCAGGGCTTTTAAAGTTTATTGAGGCACAGGGTTTGGGACTTGAACTCTACGAAACGAATGAGGATTTTTCCCAATGGTCAAAAATCATTCTAAACAATGATGAAACCACTTCGCCAGATCCCTGTCAATAAAAACTGAAAAACAACAATTATGAAAACTATATCTTTAGCTTTAATATCAATTTTTTGCTTTGCAACAATGAGTTGTAAGGCACAAACTACGATTTCATTATCTGATTTTTCCTCCGGTGATTTGAAGAACGATAATTATATAAAGGATACCAATGGCGTTCTAGATCCTTTCATCGGTACTTGGAAATGGACTAATGGCAATTCTGAATTTACTGTAGTATTGGAAAAAAAGGAAATGTATAATCCCACATATTTAAATAGCAGTGAAAGAATTAATGATTATTATTCAGATGTAATTATAGGAGGGTATAAATATATTGAAAATGGGCAGGTGATCGTAAATACCTTAAACTATACCACGCAAGATGCATGGAGTTCTGATTATGCTCCTATTTTTGGTTCTTTTCATAATAATGGCTCGCAATACAAAATATATCTTAAAGTTCAAGATGAGATTATAGGAAAACTTCTTACGGGCCATTTCGAAATCACACAATATTTGACCTTGCCCAATGACGATATTTCCCCTATAGAAGCTACTTGGAGGGTATGGAATAGAGAGGGTATATACATAAATGAAGAAGCACCACCAAGTGAAATTTCTATTCCTGAAGAAATTGTGCTGCAAAAAATGCCTTAAAAAAGGTTTTTGCTCTTCGCCAGCTTGCGACTTGTGTAAGTCTTGTGTTCCGTAAGATTATTTTCTATTCTTTTCTCTTCTTACAACTCTTAAATGAAAAATATTTATTGTTTACTACTGATGATATCTTCTATTGCTAAAGCTCAATCACCCGTTGTGTCGTTTTCAGATTATTTTGATAATGATACGGACTATATTGAAAATATGTATATTAAAGACACTGAACATGTATTGAATCCATATATTGGTGTATGGACTTGGGTTGAAGGTGATTCCTCTCTTGTTATTGATATACAATTTGTGGAAATGAGCTACAGAGAAGCGGTTTCTAAATATTATATAGATGAATTAGTCGGAAGAATTAAATATATCGAAAATGGTACGATTATTTTCAATGGTTTATTGACAGGTGAGGAAATATTAAAGTTGAGTAAGCCTATGCCCCGCAATGGAACAATAGGTTTCTCACATAAAGATCCTTTGATTGCAGATAAATATGGTTATGTAACCATAGAATTAATTAATAATGGAAATCAAATTAAGTTTTTTCTGAGGAACAATGAAGGATCAAGATTAATTCTTCCAGGAGCCCCTGCTTTTGACCCAGAATTTTCGATGCCGAGGCAAACTTATTTTATTCTGGATAAATTTTAGACACACTTTTCGAATAATTTGTTTTCATGAAGAGTAAATTCGCTCAAACTGCAACTGGTTATGTTTTTGATAATAAGAATTTTTTTCTGGGTAAGTTTTACTTTAATTCTATTAACACTAGTTTTATTCGGAATCCTCAATTTTGCAGTACCAGTAGCGTACAACGTAATGGTGAATTTTATAGTCGGTTTAGTAATATTACCTGCTCTGATAGTTTCATATATTCTACTTGTGGTCGAAGACTATAAAAGGAACAAAACACAATGGCTAAAAGCATTATATTATTTTGGTGTTATTCTTTACGTCTTTGCAATTTTTTATGGCTACTATAATAATGCCTGGGTTGGATATATTTTGTTATGGTGTGTTGGGTTTATAATATTTCCTTTGCTTATCATGACTATGTTGTATCTGAATCATAAAGAAGTTTTTTCATTCAAAACGGAATATTTTATTCTTTTGATTCCTTTTATCGTAACTATTACTTTATTAATGTTGAACTAGTGTGGTTTTGAAAATTGATTCAAGACAAGATTACTTCTAATTTATTTCTGAATATCTTCTTCCTCCTCCAACTCATCCTCATTCCCAATAATAGGCAAACTCGGCTCGTGAAGTACTTCTTTGTTGGCGATTCTTTTTTCCAAAGAAAGCAGCAGCGAAGGCAACAACAATAGATTTGACAACATGGCAAAAAACAAAGTTGCTGATACCAAACCACCAAGTGCAACCGTACCGCCGAAACTACTAATGGTAAAAACCGAAAAACCGAAGAACAACACAATCGAGGTATAAAACATACTTACACCGGTTTCTCTCAACGAAGCATAAACCGAGCGTTTAATCTTCCAGTTATTGGCAATCAACTCCTGCCTGTATTTTGCCAAAAAATGTATCGTGTCATCAACCGAAATTCCGAAGGCAATACTAAATACCAAAATGGTTGATGGTTTAATGGGAATTCCCAAAAGCCCCATTAATCCAGCGGTCAATAATAGTGGTATCAAGTTGGGGATCAAGGAAACAACTACCATCCGGAATGATCGGAACATCCAAGTCATTAAAAGAGCGATTAAAAGTACAGCGAATCCCAGTGAGACAATAAGATTTTTCACTAAATACGTTGTGCCTTTTTGAAAAATAAGCGCTTTTCCCGTCATGGTTACCTCATATCGGTCTGGGGGAAAAATTTCGTTTATTTTCGGGATCAATTCGGCTTCTATCTTTTCCATTTCTTCCGTACCAATATCTTTCATAAAAGTTGTGATACGTGCAAATTGTCCCGTGCTGTCAACGTATGAATTCAACAGGTTTTCCCCAGATGAGAAATTTTTTGCATAAGGAAATATGAAATTTTGCTCTTGGGAAGTCGGTAACTGGTAGTATTTTGGATTTCCGTTATAGTAAGCTTGTTTTGCATATTTCACAAGTCGGACAATTGAAAGCGGATCTGAAAGTTCTTTTTCTTCCATAATAGCTGCTTCCAATCTTTCCATTTTTTTAAGCGTGGAAAGTTTCATCACCCCATTTTCCCGTTTGGTATCAATAAGGATTTCTAGGGGCAGCACTCCGTCGAATTCATCTTCAAAAAATAAAATATCCTCATAAAAGGCTGTGTTTTTTGGCATGTCTTCCAATAAACTCCCCGAAACTTTGATCGTATAGATGCCTACAATACTGGTTAAAATTAAAACGAGTGCAACAATATAAATCGTCACGCGCCGGTGCCTAACCATATTTTCAATCCAATTTACGATTCCTCCAATCCATCGTTTGTTCAAATGTTTCAAGTGTTTGTGCTTTGGCGGGCGCATATAACTGTAAACAATTGGAATTATGAGCAAGCTGAGAACGAAAATTGCTATAATATTGATGGATGCAACAATACCGAATTCTTTTAGAAGTGTGCTGTCGGTTAAAATAAAAGTGGCAAAACCAGCAGCTGTAGTCAGGTTGGTAAGCAAAGTGGCATTTCCCACTTTCGTGATAACCCGTTGTAGCGATTTTGCTTGATTTCCGTGCTTTTGTATTTCCTGCTGGTATTTATTGATCAAGAAAACGCAGTTGGGAATACCAATTACAATAATAAGTGGCGGAATGATAGCTGTAAGAACCGTTATTTCATAACCAAAAAGTCCTAAGAAACCGAACGCCCACATTACACCAATAACCACGGTTAACATGGAAATCAAAGTAGCACGAACCGATCTAAAGAAAAAGAAAAAAATCAAAGAAGTCACCAAAAGTGCAGCACCAATAAACAGTCCTATTTCGTCGATGATGGTTTTGGAATTAAGTGTGCGAATGTAGGGCATACCCGAAACCCTTACATCAAGTCCGGTGGAGGATTCAAAGTTTTCAATTAAAGGTATCAAATCCTCAAGAACAAAAGTTTTTCGTTCAGCGCTGTTTATTATTTCTTTTTTTAGATAAATAGCGGTGCGAACGGTTTTGTCCTTGCTGTAAACCAAACCCTCATAAAATGGAAGTCGGTTGAAAAGTTCATTTTTGAATTCTGAAATTTGTAAGCTATCGGGATGATCTTCTGAAATGACAGGAACCATTTCAAACCGACTCGGATTTTCAAATTTTTGTAGTTTTTTCAAGTCTCCCACCGAGACAACAAAATTCACATCTTGGAATGCCTCAATTTTACGAGATAATTGATCCCAAAGCATAAAATTTTCTGGCGTAAAAAGTATCGAATCTTCGACTGCCATTACAATTATGTTGCCTTCTTGTCCGAATTGGTCTACAAACTTTTCATATTCAATATTTATTTCGTGATCGTCGGGAAGAAGGTTTGCTTCGGTATTCGAGAATTTCATATATTGCCACTGATTCGCCAGAAATAGCGTTATCGTGACCAGAATTACTATCATAACAATTCTGTTGCGCAAAATTACCCGTGCAACCCAATTCCAAAATTCAAAACTAAAAAATCGTGACATGCTTATTTTTTTCCGCCTGCAAAGGTAAGAAAGCATACGGAGAAAGGCTTGTGAAGTCGGATTTTTTAAACGGAAAATTTTTTCTGTAAGAGATATTTCGTAAAAAAAATCCGCTTCGAAATGAAATCAAAGCGGGCGTAATTTTTAGTGAAGACCGACTTATTTACACGGTCATGATTTCCTTTTCCTTAATGGCCAGGATTTCATCTACTTTCCGAATGTGGTTGTCTGTCATGATCTGAACTGTTTCTTCTGCATCGCGTTTTGCGTCTTCTGAAATTTCCAGTTTTTTAATATCGTTATTTGCGCCTTTTCTATCATTTCGGATCGCAATTTTAGCATCTTCAGCTTCCATTTTGGCCTGCTTTGCAAGTTCTTTTCTGCGCTCTTCAGTCAATGGTGGAATATTGATAATTACGTTTTCGCCATTGTTCATCGGATTTAATCCGATATTTGCTAACATGATTCCTTTTTCTATTGCCGGAATCAAACTTTTTTCGAAAGGAGTAAGAGAAAGTGTACGTGCATCTGGGGTATTAATGGCAGCTACTTGGTTTAATGGCGTAGGACTTCCGTAGTACTCAACTCTAACACTTCCCAACATGGCCGGACTTGCCTTGCCGGCTCGAATATTAAGAAGTTGTTTTTCCAAATGCACAACTGCATTATCCATTGCTTCTTTTGTGCTGTCAAATATAAATTCAAGTTCCTCCATTTTTCTATTTTCTAAAGTTTAGCAATTTTTATAGATTTACTTTGGTGCCGACTTTCTCGCCGGAAGCTACCTTTAACAAGTTTCCTGATTTGTTCATGTCGAAAACAATAATGGGCAACTCGTTTTCTTGACTCAAAGTAAAGGCTGTAGTGTCCATGACTTTCAATCCTTTACTCAGTACTTCTTCGAAACTTATAAAATCAAACTTAGTGGCCATTTTGTCCTTTTCGGGATCGGCAGTATAAATTCCATCAACTCTTGTGCCTTTCAGAATAACGTCTGCATCTATTTCTATGGCTCTTAAAACCGCTGCGGAATCTGTAGTGAAATATGGATTTCCGGTTCCGCCGCCAAAAATAACCACGCGACCTTTTTCTAAATGGCGGATTGCTTTTCTGCGGATAAATGGCTCCGCTACTTCGTTTATTTTTATGGCACTTTGTAGTCTCGTCTGAATTCCTGCATCTTCAAGTGCACTTTGTAAAGCAAGGCCATTGATTACGGTGGCAAGCATTCCCATATGGTCGCCGGTTACACGATCCATTCCTTTACTTGCACCTGCAACTCCTCTAAAAATATTCCCTCCACCAATAACAATTGCGAGTTCAATTCCTTTATCGATGACGCTTCTTATTTCTTTGGCATATTCGGCCAAACGTTCGGGATCAATACCATACTGACGGTTTCCCATTAAAGCTTCACCTGATAATTTTAAGAGAATTCTGTTGTACTGCATGGTCTTTTTTGAATAAGTTGTGCAAATATAGGAATTATCTTTTTACAATAATTATTGAATAGAAGTAGCAAATTCGATTTTTGAAAACAAAAAAACCGCTCTTTAAAAGAACGGTTTTTTATAAATCAAAAAGTTGGGATTAACCTAATGCAATTCTTTCGAAAGCAACAACTTTTAAATCTTTATCTGCAGACTTCACATAATCGGCAACGCTTTGTTTGTTGTCTTTAATAAAATCTTGGTTTACCAAAGTATTGTCCTTGAAGAAACGCTTCAATTTTCCTTGAGCAATTCCGTCAAGCATCGCTTCAGGTTTTCCTTCTTCTCTCAATTGGTCTTTAGCGATTTCAATTTCTTTATCGATAACAGATTGATCAACACCAGATTCATCCAAAGCTACAGGATTCATAGCGGCAGCTTGCATAGAAACATCTTTTGCAATTTCCTCAGCACCTGAAACGTTTTTAGAAAGTCCTGTAAGAACCGCAATTCTATTCCCTGCGTGTATGTAAGAACCTACAAATGGAGCTTCCAAAGTACGGAAATCACCTATTTCTATTTTCTCGCCAATTACGCCTGTTTGCTCAGTCAATTTCTCCTGAACAGAAAGTCCTTTAAAATCGGCCGACAAAAATTCTTCTTTGGAATTGTAATTCAACGCCAATTCTGAAAGTTCTTGTGCCAATTGCACGAAAGATTCGTTTTTAGCAACGAAATCGGTCTCACAATTCAAAGAAATAATCACACCTTTTGAAGCATTTGCATTTACGTTGGCAATCACTGCACCTTCGGTAGACTCTCTATCTGCACGTTTTGCCGCAATTTTTTGTCCTTGTTTACGTAATATTTCGATGGCTTTATCGAAATCACCATCTGCCTCAACCAAAGCTTTTTTGCAGTCCATCATACCAGCACCGGTAGTTTTTCTTAGCTGGTTTACTTCTGCGGCTGTTATTTTTGACATAATTTTATTTTTTAAGTTTTAAAACAATGTATAAAGTCGTTTAGTTTTCATGAATAAAAACCAAACGACTTACACTTTATGCTTAAGAATTTTATTCTTCTTCGTCGTTTGTAGATTTAGAAGCTTTTGCCAAAGTTTCTTTTTTGGACTGAAGTTTTACATCTTCCTTGGCTTCTTTCATATCCTTTTGGTCTTCAGCATCTGTAGAAGGAACCTCAGTCTCTAATTTGGCTTTCGCTTTTTTAGGGGCTTTTGCTTTTTCGTCACCTTCTTTTACAGATTTTCCTTCTTTCTTGGAATCTTTATCGGTTTTTCTTTCAGACAAACCTTCAATAATAGCTTCCGACATGTATGAAATAACCTTGTCTATTGATTTTGAAGCATCATCATTCGCAGGAATTACAAATTCCACTTCACGAGGATCGGAATTTGTATCAACCATTGCAAAAATTGGAATATTTAATTTCTGAGCTTCTTTAATAGCGATGTGTTCCCTAGTAATATCTACAACAAACAATGCTCCTGGAAGACGAGTCATGTCTGCAATAGAACCTAAGTTTTTCTCAAGTTTTGATCTCAAACGATCAACTTGAAGACGTTCTTTTTTGGAAAGCGTGTTGAAAGTACCATCTTTTTTCATTCTATCAATAGAAGCCATTTTTTTAACAGCTTTTCTGATTGTGATGAAGTTGGTAAGCATACCACCTGGCCATCTTTCAGTGATGTAAGGCATGTTTGCTTTTTCTGCTTTTTCAGCAACGATTTCTTTTGCTTGTTTTTTGGTAGCTACGAAAAGGATCTTTCTACCGCTGGCTGCAATCTTGCTAAGAGCCTCTGCGGCTTCCTGCATTTTGGCAGCTGTTTTATATAAGTTGATGATGTGAATCCCATTACGCTCCATGTAAATATATGGGGCCATGTTTGGGTTCCATCTTCTTGTGAGGTGACCAAAATGTACACCTGCTTCAAGTAATTCTTTTACTTCTACTTTGTTTGCCATTTTTGTAATAGTTTACGTTCTGTTGAGATAGCAATAGACAAGTGGCTAATTTTTTGTTTGTAAAAATTACGGCCTTCCCTATTTAGATGCTAAACTAATCCCTGAGTTATTCAGGTAACAACATAATTAAATTTGTAATGAACTTTGGTGCTGTGCACCTTAATATTAACGTTTAGAGAACTGGAATTTCTTACGAGCTTTCTTTTGACCGTATTTCTTACGTTCCACCATTCTTGGGTCTCTTGTTAACAAACCTTCTGGTTTCAAGGTTATTCTGTTTTCAGCATCTACTTCTACCATTGCTCTTGAAATTGCAAGACGAACAGCTTCTGCCTGACCTGTAATTCCACCACCATATACATTCACTTTAACGCTATAACTAGCTTCGTTTCCAGTTAATGTAAGTGGTTGCATTACCTTATATTGTAAGGTTGCAGTAGTGAAGTAATCCTTTAAGTCTTTTTTGTTCACGCTGATGCTTCCATCTCCTTGAGAAACATAAACACGTGCTACAGCCGTTTTTCTACGACCAATTTTGTGAATAACTTCCATTACTTAAGTACTTCTAAGTTAATTGTTTCCGGCTTTTGCGCTTGCATATCATGTTCTGCACCCGCATAAACTTTTAAATTTCTGAAAATTTGAGCTCCCAATTTGTTTTTTGGTAGCATTCCTTTTACTGCTTTTTCAACTAGCCTTTCAGGAGCTTTGTTGAACAATTCTGTAGCAGTTAAGCTTCTTTGACCCCCTGGATAGCCTGTGTGGCGAATGTATTCTTTCGAATCCCATTTTTTTCCGGTTAAGTTGATCTTGTCGGCGTTTGTAATAATTACATTGTCACCACAATCAACGTGCGGGGTGAAATACGGCTTGTACTTTCCTCTCAATAGCTTTGCCACTTTAGAGGAAAGGCGACCTAAAGTCTGTCCTTCAGCATCCACATGAATCCAATTTTTGGAAACTGTCGCCTTGTTGGCCGATACTGTTTTGTAGCTTAATGTATCCACACTAAATAAATTTACTTATTATTAAATATTCCAATCCCGCTTAAAAACGGGGTGCAAATGTACACATATAAATTTATTATTCAAATAGCTGATTGAGAATATTTTTAGTTGATAAAGCAGATTTATGAAAAGCTTAAAAACTGAAATATCAGTCATTTAAATAAAAGATGCGAAAGAAAGGTTTGTGCTTCTAATAAAGAAATATAAATTCCAAATCTGGAAAATTCCAAATTCCAATTTTCCTTTCAACCGTATTTCTGAATGCAGCGCAGCGGAGTGAAAGAACCTCTTTGTTTTAAGCAGCATCATGCTCAATAAGAGATTCCTCCTTCGTCGGAATGACACGGTTACGCAATTAATGTTCCAATTCCGGTTCTGGCTCGGGAGTGGGTTCTTTTTTTCTTTTCCGCTTCCGAAGCAAATCGATAATATGAAATAAAACGGCACAGAAAATCACCCATATGGCACCCGCAATAAATCCGCCGACAACATCTGAAGGATAGTGAACGCCCAAATAAATTCGACTAATTCCTATTAGTAATATAATGACTGATAAAATGGAAATCAGTAAAACTTTGATCCAGGTTTTCATCTTGAACAGATAACATAAATAAATCAGAAATCCGTAGAAAGCCATCGCGCTCATTGAATGTCCGCTGGGATAGCTAAGGGAATGTAATTCCATTAAGGTGTGTTCCGTTGGTCGCGCGCGGTTTATGATTTGTTTTAAGATTACGTTGGAGAGCGAAGCCAAAATCAGCACGCTCAAGAGTTCAATAATGTATCTCCAATTCCTGAATTTCCAGTAAAAAAAAGCGGAAATCAGGAAAGACACCACCAAATATCCCGTTAAATCACCGACATCGGTTATAAAAGTTAAAATACTCGTTAGAGACGGATTCCGATAAGAAACGATATATTCGGTAATTCCTTTGTCGTAAGAAGCCAATATTTTGGTCGATAAATCTTCGGTAAGTTCAATAAACACGGTGACGCCGCCCATTACCAAAATAAAAGCAATGAACATCGTGATAATAAAAGGAAGATTGTCATTGTACAATTCGAATTTATCCTGCAGGAATTTTTTGAATTGTACCAATAACTTTATAATCCTCTTTCTCATAAAACTTTTTCTTTTTTTGAATTGAAAAGAATTCAGGAAGTTTTAAAGTTAACAACTTGTTTAAGAACAAGCTGGAAAGTTAAGAATATTTTAAGGCTGCGACGGAGGATTTGTTTAAGGAAATGAATTTTTTCTTTTGAAAAGAAGCGGTTTATCTATTGGAAAACATTCCAACAGCCAAAAGAAAACCGGTAAAAAAATTTAGAAGGACTGAAATAATAGTTTCGGTAACCATCCAAATAGTTGTTGATTAGTTTGTTCGGATTTTTTATTGCTAAAATAAGATTGGAAAACACTGATTTATCCAACTGAAACAAAGCATTCGTAAATTCTTGAATAATTGATTTGAGCGTAATTTTTTCATCACACTATTAACAATTCGGACAGGAGTTGGAATCAAAAGGAACTTCACAAACGCAGCAGTCTTTCACAGGTAAATTATTCGGATTGCTGCATAATATAGAAAAGTTTTGCCGAATTTTTTAGAATAGAAAATATATGACTCCACTCAAAATCTCGAATCTAACAACCAAGCAGTCTAAAATCCAAAAGCGAAGCGGTCTATAATCTAACAGCGAAGCGGTCTCCTTTTTTTAATGTGCCTCCAACCAGTTTTCACCAACACCCAAATCAACATCTAACGGAACTTCCAATTTAAAAGCATTTTCCATTTCTGCTTTTATAAGTGTTTTTATTTCTTCCAATTCAGGTTTATAAACATCAAAAACGAGCTCATCGTGAACTTGTAAAAGCATTTTGGTTTTATAATTCCCCGCTTCCAATTTTTCGTAGATGTTGATCATCGCCAACTTGATAATATCCGCAGCGCTTCCCTGAATTGGGGCGTTCACGGCATTTCTTTCAGCCGCTCCTCTAACAATCGCATTCTGGGAATTAATATCGCGCAAATATCGTCGCCTGCCCAAAACGGTTTGTACATATCCGTTTTCACGTGCAAAATCGACTTGTTCACTAATGTAATTTCGTAGCTTCGGATAGGTTTTATAGTAGGTTTCAATCAAATCTTTGCTCTCGCTCCGACTTAAATTGGTCTGGTTGCTTAAGCCAAATGCTGAAACGCCATACACAATTCCAAAATTCACGGTTTTTGCATTGCTTCTTTGTTCGCGGGTGACTTCCTCTAGTGGAACATTAAAAACATTCGCCGCTGTGGAAGCGTGGATATCTTGACCTTCCTGAAAGGCTTTCATCATGTTGGTTTCCTGGCTCAAAGCTGCGATAATCCGCAGTTCGATTTGAGAATAATCCGCCGCCAACAAAATATACTCTTCATTTCTTGGGATGAAAGCTTTTCTAACTTGCCTTCCGCGCTCTGTCCTGATTGGGATATTTTGCAAATTCGGGTTGTTTGAACTCAATCTTCCGGTTGCGGCAACGGTTTGCACATAATCGGTATGAACCCGCCCCGTTGTTGCTTCAACTTGAAGTGGCAATGCATCAATATAAGTGTTTTTCAATTTTACGAGTCCGCGGTAATCCAGAACTTGCTGTACAATTGTATGTTCTTGCGCCAGTGCAACCAAAATTTCTTCACCGGTAGAATATTGTCCGGTTTTCGTTTTCTTGGGTTTTTTGACCAGATTTAATTTTTCGAAGAGAATAATTCCGAGTTGTTTCGGTGAACTGATATTGAATTCTTCTCCAGCGGATTTGTAAATCTCAATTTCCAGAGCGGCAATATCATTTTCCAAATCTTTCGAAAGCGAAAAAAGGAAATCTTCATCCAAATTAATTCCTTCCAACTCCATTTCTGCAAGCACTTTGACAAGCGGAATTTCAATTTTATTGAACAAATCCAAAGTTTTTGCTTCGGAAAGTTCAGGCGCAAAATGATGTTTCAACTGAAGCGTGATGTCTGCATTTTCCACCGCGTATTCCCTTTGATCTTCCAACGAAATTTCACGGATTTGCTTTGCATTTTTTCCTTTTCCAACCAAATCCGAAAGAAAAACAGGAGAATAATTGAGATAGGTTTCGGCAAGCACGTCCATTGAATGCCGCATATCCGGATTGATCAAATAGTGCGCAATCATCGTGTCAAAAAGTTGTCCTTTCAAATCGATGCCATATTTTGCCAGTACTTTAATATCGAACTTCAGGTTTTGTCCGATTTTTTCAATTTTTTCATTTTCAAAAAATGGCTTCAGCTGATCTAAAATCTGCGTGCAATCGGTTTTGTCTTCGGGTAGGGAAATGTAAAAACCTTTGCCGGTTTCCCAAGAAAAAGCAATTCCAATAAGTTCTGCAGTTAGCGGATTACTGCTACTGGTTTGGGTGTCAAAACACACACTTTCCTGTTTCAATAAATTCTGAAGAAACAATCGCATCGCCATTCCCGGTGCAATACTTTGATATACATGCGGAACATC
>DASSWB010000061.1:0-7238 GCA_035705495.1 Salinimicrobium sp.
ATCTTCTTATTGGCACCCATGCGGTTTTGGAAGACAAGGTTCAGTTTAGGAACTTGGGACTCGCAATTATAGATGAACAGCACCGTTTTGGCGTGGCTCAAAGAGCTAAATTATGGAACAAACATACCATTCCTCCTCATGTTCTTGTAATGACGGCGACTCCAATTCCCCGAACCTTGGCGATGAGTTTGTACGGAGATCTGGATATTTCGGTAATTGACGAATTGCCTCCGGGACGAAAAAGCATTAAAACCGTTCATAGGTACGATAGTAATCGGTTGAAGGTTTTTCGGTTTATAAAAGACGAAATTGAAAAAGGCAGACAAATTTATATTGTTTATCCGCTGATTCAAGAATCTGAAAAAATGGATTATAAGGATTTGATGGATGGATTTGAGAGTATTTCCCGAGAATTTCTGAAACCAAAATATCAGATTTCCATTGTTCACGGTCAAATGAAACCAGCCGACAAAGAATATGAAATGAACCGGTTTATAAATGGTGAAACCCAAATCATGGTTGCCACAACCGTGATTGAAGTCGGTGTAAACGTTCCAAACGCAAGTGTAATGATCATTGAAAGTGCAGAAAGATTCGGGCTATCGCAGCTGCATCAGCTCCGAGGTCGCGTTGGACGTGGAGCCGAACAAAGTTTCTGTATTTTAATGACGGGCCATAAACTTTCTTCGGACAGTAAAACCCGATTGGAAACGATGGTAAGTACGAACGACGGATTTGAGATTGCGGAAGTCGATTTAAAACTCCGAGGGCCGGGAGATATTACAGGAACTCAACAAAGCGGTGTTTTGAATTTAAAAATTGCCGATATTATTAAGGACAATGATATTTTGAAATCCGCCAGATATTATGCGCTGAAAATATTAAAAGATGATCCGGGATTGATCAAGCCCGAGAATAAAATCCTCCGTTATACGTATGAACACATTGTGAAGGATAAAAATATCTGGAATTATATTAGTTGAACTCAAAAAGAAAAAGAGGAAAAGAGGGAAAGAAGAAAAATAAAATCTTTACTTCTGAACATACAGATTCTTCACTTAGTTTCCGCTGCGGATAGGATGACAATTGAATGTCATTCCGACGAAGGAGGAATCTCATGTCACTGATCACTGATCACTGACCACTGACCACTGACTACTGACCACTTTTAACTATTTCACTTTTTAACTTTTAACTTTTAACTTTTTCCCGCGTGAGGGATAGAAGCAAGCTACCGTGTAGCGCGGATAGCCCGACCTTCTGTAGCCTTTTCGGCGGAAGAAGGGCACGCCCAGATCCTTCTAACAAATTTGAAATAAAAATTCCAAAAAATGTCCATATAGATCATTGCCAATATTCCTAAAAAGTTTAAGATTCCTTATCTTCGCACTTCGTAAAAAATTAATCAAAAAAGATAAGCAAATGGAAAAAATAAAAGTAGCCAATCCGGTAGTAGAATTGGACGGCGATGAAATGACAAGAATAATTTGGAAATTCATAAAAGACAAATTAATCCTTCCTTATCTTGATTTGGATATAAAATATTACGATTTAGGAATTGAAAAAAGAGATGAAACAAACGATCAAATAACAGTTGATGCTGCGGAAGCAATCAAAAAATACAATGTTGGGATAAAATGTGCAACCATTACTCCTGATGAAGATCGCGTAGAAGAATTTGGATTAAAGAAAATGTGGGTTTCGCCGAATGGAACAATCAGAAATATTTTGGGTGGAACGGTTTTCCGTGAGCCGATTATCATGAGCAATGTACCGCGTTATGTTCAAGGTTGGACGAAGCCAATTTGTATTGGGCGTCACGCTTTTGGAGATCAGTACAAAGCCACGAATATTGTGACTAAAGGACCGGGAAAATTGACGATGACTTTCACTCCCGAAAATGGGGAAGAGCAATCTTTTGAAGTTTACAACTTTAAAGGTGACGGTGTAGCGATGACCATGTATAACACGGACGAATCGATTTACGGATTTGCACGTTCAAGTTTCCAACAAGCTTTGAAAAAAGGTTGGCCACTTTACATGAGTACCAAGAACACCATTTTGAAAAAATATGACGGTCGTTTTAAAGATATTTTTGAAGAAATTTATCAAAATGAATTCAAAGAAGAATTTGACAAAGCTGGAATTACTTATGAACACCGTTTGATTGATGATATGGTTGCTGCAGCTATGAAGTGGAGCGGCGGATTTGTTTGGGCTTGTAAGAATTATGATGGTGACGTGCAAAGTGATACGGTAGCACAAGGTTTTGGATCTTTGGGATTAATGACATCTACATTGGTAACTCCAGATGGAAGAACGATGGAAGCTGAAGCTGCACACGGAACAGTAACGCGTCATTACCGTCAGCATCAACAAGGAAAAGAAACTTCCACCAATCCGATTGCATCCATTTTTGCATGGACCAGAGGTTTGGAACACAGAGGGAAATTGGATAATAATCAAGAATTGATTGATTTCTGTAATGACTTAGAGCAAGTTTGTATTGATACTGTAGAGAGTGGAAAAATGACGAAAGATCTTGCTTTGTTGATTCACAAAGAAAATATGACAAAGGCGCATTATTTGACAACTCAGGAATTTTTAAATGCTTTAAAAGAGAATTTAGAAAAGAAAAGAGGATAAGTTTTTCCGAAATAAAGAATAAAGCCGTGGTGAAAGCTGCGGCTTTTTTGTTTTTAAAAAACTTCATCCCAGACAATTAGTTTCAATTTGCTGAATTTGTAAAACACTATATTTGCGCAAAGATTACCAACTTGAAACAAACTATTTTCTTTCTCATATTTTTCTGCACCATAATTACAGCCGACAAAGCATATACGCAGGAAAAATTTACAATTAGCGGCACTGTAAAAGAAGCTTCTTCAAACGAAACTGTAATAGGGGTAAATGTGATTATTCCCGAATTACAAACAGGCACCGTGACCAATGAATATGGTTTTTATTCCATCACCATTCCGGAAGGAAATTACGATGTAACTTTTAGCCTGCTGGGTTTTCAGTCCGTTACACACAATTTTGAGGTCGACAAGGATATCAAATTTAATCTTTCTATGGAAGAATCCACCGAAATGTTGGATGATGTGATTATTACCGATGATGTGGAAAGGCTGGATATCGATAATCCCCAAATGAGCGTAAATGCTTTAAAAATCGGAACCATCAAAAAAATGCCGGTTGTACTTGGTGAAACCGATGTTATAAAATCCATTCTATTGCTTCCCGGTGTAACAAGTGGCGGTGAAGGTGCTGCGGGTTTTAACGTTCGTGGGGGTGCCGCAGACCAAAACCTGATTTTACTGGATGAAGCCACACTTTATAATTCCTCTCATCTTTTTGGCTTCTTCTCCGTATTTAACCCTGATGCTATTAAAGATTTAAAATTGTACAAGGGTGGCATTCCGGCGCGTTACGGTGGAAGAATTTCTTCTGTTCTCGATATTTATCAGAAGGATGGTAATAGAAATAAATTTGAAGCTATGGGAGGAATAGGATTGGTTTCCAGTCGATTGCTCATTGAAGGACCCATTGTTAAAGAAAAAGGTTCTTTTTTAGCAGGCGGAAGAAGCAGCTATGCACATCTTTTCCTGCCGCTCTTCGACAATGATAATATTGCCTATTTCTACGATCTGAACACCAAATTCAGTTATAGTTTAAACGACAATAACAATTTATTCCTTTCCGGATATTTCGGTCGGGACGTATTTGAAATCATGGACAATTTTAATAACAGTTTTGGGAACACTACTTTAAATCTGCGATGGAACCATTTATTTTCCAATAAATTGTTTTCAAACTTATCCGCAATTTACACCGATTATTACTATGGGTTAGAATTAGGTTTCGTTGGGTTTGAATATGTAAGCGGTATTCAGAATTTTAATCTCAAATATGATTTGAAGCATTATTTATCCGACAAACTTCAATTAAACTATGGTTTCAATAGTATCTATTATTCCTTCAATCCGGGTGAAATAACACCTACTACAGAAGAATCCGGTATAAATGCTTTAAAATTAACAAACAAGTTCTCTTGGGAAAACGCGATTTATGTGGATGCTGAAATTGAATTCAAAAAACTGGCAATTCAAGCAGGATTGCGGCTTTCTTCTTTTAACAGATTGGGTCAAACCGAATTGAATATTTATGAAAATAACAATCCCGTTAATTACAACCACGAACTCAAAATTTACGAAAAGGCCATTCCCATTGGAACCGAAAGTTTTTCAAGAAGTGAGACAATTAAAGCGTTTATAAATTTAGAGCCGAGGCTTTCAGTTGCTTACCGTTTAAATGAAGACGCGTCCCTGAAAGCCAGTTACAACAGAATGTCCCAATATATCCATTTAATTTCCAACACCAGTTCCCCCACTCCTTTTGATGTTTATGCCCCCAGTGGAAAATTTATAGAACCACAATTGGCAGATCAAGTGGCAATAGGATATTCAAGAAATTTAAACCTGTTTTCCCTTGAAGTGGAAAGCTTTTATAAGAAGATCCAGAATCGGTTGGATTATATAGACGGAGCAGATCTTATTGGAAACAACGCAATTGAGCGAGTTGTTCTCTCAGGTGAAGCCCGTGCATATGGTTTAGAGGTTTTGTTGAAGAAAAACAAAGGAGATTTACAAGGATGGTTCGCCTATACATTGTCAAAAAGCGAACAGAGAACATCAGGCAGAAACGCTGAAGAGATTGGAATTAATAATGGGAAATGGTATAACACCGCTTGGGATAAAACTCATGATATTGCAATTACCGCAAGTTATGATCTGGATGAAAAATGGGATTTTGGTGCCAGCTTTATTTTTCAAACTGGGCAACCGGCTACTTTTCCAAATGGAAAATATGTATACAATGGAATGGTGATTCCGTCTTTTGAAGAAAGAAATAGCAGTCGCTTGCAATCGTTTCATCATTTGGATATTTCCGCCACCTTAACTCCGTCAAAAAATAAGGAAAGAAGATGGCAAGGTGAATGGGTTTTTAGTATATACAATGTGTACAATAGGATGAATGCTGCTTCAATTACCTTTAGGGAGAATGAAGATAGGACAAGGAATGAGGCTGTCCGGTTGTCTATTTTTGGGATAATTCCCGCTATTACCTATAATTTTAAATTTTAAAAAATGAAAAAATACACAATGCTCCTGCTTTTTGTCTGTCTAGGTTTTTTATCCTGTGAAGAGGTAGTGGATATTGATTTGAACACGGCAGAATCAAAATTGGTTATTGATGCGACAATTAAGAATATTTCTTATAACTGTATCCGAATTACCAAAACTACGGGGTATTTTGAGGAGAATATTCCCTTTGTGGATAATGCCGAAGTTTCTATAATTGATGCTAATGGAAATAATTATAATTTCGAACATTCAGAACAAGGACTCTATTGTGGTGAATTTTTACCTGAAGCAAATATAGATTACACATTGGTGGTGGTATATGACAATGATGTTTATTCCTCCACAACACAACTTGTAAGTACTGTTGAAATTGATTTTATTGAACAAAATAATAACGGAGGTTTTTCGGGAGAGGATATTGAAATGAAAGTTTTCTTTTCGGATCCTGTTGAAGAAGATAATTTCTATTTTTTGGAATTTGAATCTTCAGATGTAAATATATTTGATGCGCGAAGCGATGAATTTTTTGATGGTAATACAATTTTCTTTACTTTTTCAGATGAAAAATTAGAAGCGGGTGATGAAGTGAATATTACCCTCAACGGTGTAAACGGATCTGCATACAATTATTTGTTCACACTCCTTCAGCAAACTAATTCCACCAATGGTCCTTTTGGAACTCAACCCGCAACAGTTCGTGGAAATATAGTTAACGAAACTGTACCGGACGATTTCCCGTATGGCTATTTCAGGATTTCAGAAGTTTCCGCTGTGAACATTACAGTTCAATAAAGGTTTCAATTCCGATTTTTTTGTTTTTCAAAAGAGTCGTTTTTTGTCTCAAATACTTAATTTTGCACTATGGAATTCGTAAAAACTACTGAAAAAGACTCCAATTACAACAACTTGGAAAAGATGGATATTCGAGAAATTCTTTTGAACATTAACAAGGAAGATCAGACTGTTCCACATGCCGTCTCTAAAGCGATTCCGCAGATTGATGCCTTAACCGAACAAGTTTTTTTAAAATTAAAAGAGGGAGGAAGGTTGTTTTATATTGGTGCTGGAACCAGTGGAAGATTGGGAATTGTAGACGCGAGTGAATGTCCACCTACATTTGGAGTACCCAAAGATATGGTAATCGGGATCATTGCAGGAGGCGACAAAGCGATTAGGGATGCCGTGGAATTTGCAGAGGATAGTGAAAGTAAAGGTTGGGATGATTTACAGGATTTTTTTATTTCTGAAAATGATATTGTAGTAGGAATTGCTGCCAGTGGAACAACTCCATACGTTATTGGCGCACTGAAAAAATGCAATGAAAATAATATTATTACCGGTTGTATAACATGTAATGAAGGGAGTCCGTTGGCAAAAACGGCTAAATTCTCAATTGAAGTTGTTGTCGGTCCCGAATTTGTAACCGGCAGTTCACGTATGAAAGCAGGGACCGCGCAGAAAATGGTTTTAAACATGATTACGACCGCCACAATGATACGATTGGGCCGTATAAAAGGCAATAAAATGGTTGATATGCAATTAAGCAACAACAAACTTGTGGAACGGGGAATAAAAATGATTGTTGCCGAAACAGGTATTGCTCCAGATAAGGCCGAGATTTATTTAAAAAAAACAGGGTCGGTAAGAGCGGCCATTAAAAATATACAGCATGAAGCACACAGATAAATCAAAATTATTGAAAGGCGTAAAATTTATGGCTGGCGCGTTACCTTTAGCGTTTATAGGCCCTATTGTCATCCATTCTTCATTTAACAATCAGGATCATCCTTTCTATATTCCGATTTTAATTTTAGGAATACTGATTGCCATTTCCTCGGGATTTTTGATTTTAAGAGGAATAAGAACATTAATGTCTGCTTTATTCGATTAAAGATTGTATCGAATTTTTTTGACTTTAAAAGAAGTTCAGGTAGCTTTTTTCGGATTTTAATAAACAAAAAAAGGCCCTTGCATTTCTGCAAGGGCCTTAAAGAAAGGCGGTGACATACTCTCCCACAAATAGCAGTACCATCTGCGCTAACGGGCTTAACTTCTCTGTTCGGAATGGGAAGAGGTGAGCCCCGTTGCCAT
>DASSWB010000062.1:0-2951 GCA_035705495.1 Salinimicrobium sp.
TTTAATCTTGGTCCCAAAGCGCTTATTATGTTTTTTACTGGAACCATAGGAATCATCATTGGCGGGCCTATCGCCATTTTGATTGTTTCAACTTTTTCGCCGGAAACTGTTGGTGGCGCGGGTCCCGATGCAGTTTGGAGAGGCTTGTCCACCTTAGCGGGAAGTTGGATTGGCGGTGGGGCAAATCAAGCCGCAATGCTCGAAATTTACGAATACAACCCCGATAAATATGGAGGAATGGTATTGGTGGATATCGTTGTGGCCAATATCTGGATGGCTCTTTTGTTAATGGGAATTGGAAAATCGGAAAAAATTGACAAGTGGTTAAAAGCAGATACTTCCGCAATTGCACAATTAAAAGAAAAAGTTTCTGATTACGCCGAAAGCATCAGCAGAAATCCTTCCTTGGCCGACTTGATGATTATTTTTGCAATCGCTTTTGGAGCCGTGGGAATTTCACACTGGGGCGCGGATGAAATTTCAAATTTCCTAGTTTCCAATTTTGAGGTCATGAACGACACAAAATCTGCACTTGCGTCATTCTCTTCATCCTTCTTTTGGATGATTACAATTGCAACCGCTATCGGAATTATTTTATCTTTCACAAGAATGAAAAATTACGAAGGAGCCGGTGCAAGTAAAATGGGAAGTGTTTTTATTTATGTTTTGGTGGCTACCATAGGTATGAAAATGGATTTGACCATGGTTTTAGACAATCCCGGACTTATTGGTATCGGATTAATTTGGATGGCCATTCATGCAGGCTTGCTTATTTTTGTGGCAAAATTAATTAAAGCTCCGTATTTCTTCCTTGCTGTTGGGAGTCAGGCGAATGTTGGCGGTGCGGCCTCGGCGCCTGTTGTGGCAGCAGCTTTTCATCCGTCATTGGCGACTGTTGGTGTTTTATTGGCCGTTTTTGGATACGTAATAGGAACATACGGCGCCATATTGAGTGCAATTTTAATGGAATTAGCTTCAAACGCATAGAAAGAGACAAAAAAATAAAAGATATTTGCGAAAAAAAAACAATGAAGAAACTGCAGTTAATTTTCCTGATGTTAATGATCGTATCATGTTCAGGTGAAAAAGAAACCAATCTAAAAATCACAGGGGAAATCAAAGAATTAAAAGAAGGTACCATTCATTTGCAGCAATTTCAGGATTCTGTTTTTGTGAGTATTGATTCTGTGGTTGTAAATGGGGATTCTAATTTTGTGTTTGACATGAATATCGAAGAACCACAAGTGCTTTATTTATATCTGGATAAAGTCGACAATAACATTTCCGAAGATAGATTTCCTTTTTTTGCTGAAAAAGGAGAAATGAACATCGTTACTTCCTTGAGAAAATTTGGTGTAGACCCGACAATTACGGGTTCTGAAAATCAGAAGAAACTTGAAGAATACCAAAAAATGATTCAACGATTCAACGAACAGAACTTAACACTCTTGAAGGAAAATCTTGATGCGCAAATTTCAGGAAATGACAGTTTGTTTCAGCAAAAGTCAAATCAATTGAATAAACTGAAAGAACGAAAATATTTGTACACCATTAATTTTGCCATTACAAATAAAGACAAGGAACTTGCGCCCTATCTAGCGCTCTCTGATGTTTACGATGCGAATGTCAAATATTTGGACACCGTTTACAACTCCCTAACTCCGCAAATTCAAGAATCATTGTATGGGGAAGAACTCAAGAAGTTTATAGAAGAAAGAGAGCGATTGGAAACTGATACTTCCGCAGTGGCAGAATGAATTTTGTGAAGAATTTCTTTTTAAAAATTCTGCTTCAAACATTGAGATTCTTTCACTCCGCTATCGCTCGTTCAGAATGACGGCTCCATTGTCATTCCGACCAAGGAGGAATCTCTGGCGTATTGAAACGCTGCTCCCCATTTAAAAGATTCTTTCACTCCGCTATCGCTCGTTCAGAATGACGGCTCCATTGTCATTCCGACGAAGGAGGAATCTCTGGCGTATCAAATTCTGCTCCCAATTTAAAAGATTCTCCACTCCGCTGCGCTGCGTTCAGAATAACGGTGTTTTTTGAAAATAAAAAAACCTCCCGAAAAGGAGGTTTTTTCTTTAAGAGCCGATAGAGGGACTCGAACCCACGACCTGCTGATTACAAATCAGCTGCTCTAGCCAGCTGAGCTACATCGGCAACTTATTCTTAAATAGCGTTTATCTTCTCAACCAAAGCGTTTGCTTTCTCTTCCAATTCTTTATTGATTGTTTTAAAATGTTGTTTTGGATTCTCAACATCTTTCTGATTAATCTGAGCGATCAAATTGTCAAAAGAAGCGATTGCTTCATCAATGATTTCGTTTGTTTTCGCTTCATCCGCTTTAGGATTTGCGATTTGTTGTAAATATGCTGCTTCTATAATATCACCCATTACATAGTTGATATCTCTTTTTAATAATCTCTTGCTTGCCATAACCTTTTCAAATTTGCTGCGAATTTAAGCTATTTTCTGATTTGAAAAACAAAAAGGTTAATTTTTTTAATTGAATACATCAATTTCGATTTTGAAATAGCATATTTCTTCTTTCATAGCGTCCTTTCATTTTTTTGCTCATCCAAAAAAACGAAACAAAAAAAGGATGCCAATTTTGAAGGTGTTTATTTCGCAACAAGGCGAAATAACCGCACAATTACCATCCTAGATTCAGGCAAATTGCAACATTTCTTACCTTATAATTATTCGGTTAAGAATATTGGTCGGTGTGCTACACTCTAAAATTGGGGAATATGGTTCGCCCGCTCACACTGATTTGTTTCGGACAGATTTCTTTCCTTCAACCTGAAATTGTTTCAGGTACTGGTAAAGTTTCTGACTATTTATAATCAATAGCGTCCTTTCATTTTTTTGCTCATCCAAAAAAACGAAACAAAAAAAGGATGCCAATTTTGAAGGTGTTTATTTCGCAACAAGGCGAAATAACC
>DASSWB010000063.1:0-8160 GCA_035705495.1 Salinimicrobium sp.
GCCTGATCTGGTAATTCGCCGAACCTATCAACCAATTCGGCTTCAAATTTTTTGAGTTCTTCCTCGGTTTTCAAATTGTTCAGCTGCGTGTACAAATTCAATCTTTCCGAAATATTGTTGATGTAATCATCCGGGAACAGCAATTCAAAATCGGTATCAATCTGTGTGTCTTTTACATAATCTTTGTCTTCCTTTTCATCGTCGGCATAAAGTTCTTTGAACTCGTTTTCCTTTAGCTCTTCAATGGCTTCATTCAGAATTTTCTGATAGGTATCAAAACCAATTTCATTGATGAAACCACTTTGTTCCCCACCCAACAAATCACCCGCACCACGGATTTCCAAATCTTTCATTGCAATATTGAAACCGCTTCCCAATTCAGAAAACTGTTCCAGTGCGGTCATACGTTTCCGCGCTTCATCGGTCATTGCTGAATATGGGGGCGTGATAAAATAACAGAAAGCTTTTTTGTTGCTTCGTCCTACCCTTCCGCGCATCTGGTGCAAATCGGATAAACCGAAATTATTCGCGTTATTGATAAAAATCGTATTTGCGTTTGAAACATCCAATCCGCTTTCTACAATTGTTGTGGAAACCAAAACGTCAAAATCGCCGTTCATAAACCGAAGCATCAATTCTTCAAGTTTCTTTCCTTCCATTTGTCCGTGACCCACACCAACTTTAGCATCGGGAACCAGACGCTGAATCATTCCGGCGACTTCCTTAATATTTTCAATCCTGTTATGAATGAAGAAAACCTGACCGCCACGTTGAATTTCATATGAAATTGCATCCCGAATCATTTCTTCGGAAAAACGTATCACGTGACTTTCTATCGGATAACGATTTGGCGGCGCTGTAGTAATTGTGCTCAAATCGCGCGCTGCCATCAAACTAAATTGAAGCGTACGCGGAATTGGCGTTGCCGTTAAAGTAAGCGTATCAACATTTTCCTTGATTGTTTTCAATTTATCCTTTACCGCAACTCCAAATTTCTGCTCTTCATCAACCACCAGCAGACCTAAATCCTTGAATTTTACGTTTTTGCTCACCAACTGATGCGTTCCGATAATAATATCAACTTTACCGTTTTCCAGTTCTTCAAGCGTGGTTCGTTTTTCCTTTGCCGTTCTAAATCGGTTTAAATAATCTACGGTAACTGGAAAATCTTTCAACCTTTCCGTAAAAGTATTGTAATGCTGAAATGCCAAAACGGTTGTTGGCACCAAAACAGCAACTTGTTTTCCGTTGTCAACTGCTTTAAAAGCTGCGCGAATTGCGACTTCCGTTTTTCCGAAACCTACATCGCCACAAACCAGCCTGTCCATTGGGCGTTCGTTTTCCATATCGGTTTTCACAGCTTGAGTTGCCGTCGTTTGATCGGGCGTATCTTCGTAAATGAAGGAAGCTTCCAATTCGTGCTGCAGATAACTATCCGGACCAAAAGCAAAACCTTTTTCGAGTCGGCGTTTCGCGTATAATTCAATCAAATTATAAGCGATATGTTTTACCCTGGCTTTGGTTTTTTGCTTTAAATTTTTCCAAGCATTGCTGCCCAGCTTATATATTTTTGGCGGTTTCCCGTCTTTTCCGTTGAATTTTGAAATCTTGTGAAGCGAGTGAATACTCAGGTACAAAATGTCGCGTTCGCCATAAATCAGTTTAATCGCCTCCTGCATTTTTCCTTCGACATCAATTTTCTGGAGTCCACCGAATTTCCCGATTCCGTGGTCAATATGCGTCACGTAATCACCGACTTCCAAATTGGTGAGTTCTTTGAGCGTGATTGCCTGTTTTTTCGCGTAGCCATTTTTCAGGTGGAACTTGTGGTAGCGCTCAAAAATCTGATGATCCGTATAACAAACAATTTTTTGATCATCATCAATAAAACCCTGATACATTGAAAGCACCAACGATTTATATTTCACTTCCTCTTCAAAATCATCAAAAATATCGTGGAATCGTTTTGCCTGCTGTTCGCTTACACAGAAAATATAATTTTTAAAGCCTTCTTCGGAATTTTCTCGCAAGTTTTCAATAAGCAAATCAAACTGCTTATTGAAAGAAGGTTGCGGTTTCGTGTGAAATTCAATCGTAACCAACTCTGAAGCATCCTCAATATGACTTTTGCTGCTCAATTCTACCAGCGAATATTCCTGAAGTTGCTTTTTTATAAGTTTAGAACTACAGAATAATTCTTCAGGCGCGTCGTGTTTTATATCTTCGGAAAGTTTCTGAAAAGCTTCTTCGGCTTTTTCGAAAAGTTTGTCCATTCTAGAAGCCAGCAGTTCCAAATCTTTGGTAAAGACAACTGTTTTATTCGAAATATATCTGAAGAAACTCTCCCGTGTTTCCTGTAACTGTTTGTTTTCAACATTCGGAATGATGGAAACTTTCTTCACCTTATCGGTTGAAAGTTGGGTTTCCACATCAAAAGTCCGAATGCTTTCCACCTCATCGCCAAAAAATTCAATTCTGTAAGGTTCGTCATTGCTGAAAGAAAACACATCTACAATTCCGCCACGGACTGAAAATTCTCCAGGTTCCGTTACAAAATCCACTCGCCTGAATATATATTCAAACAAGACCTCGTTCACAAAATCGATTGAAAGCTGGTCACCAACAGCAATTTTCAATGTGTTTTTTTCAAGTTCCTTCCGCGTTACCACTTTTTCAAAAAGCGCATCAGGATACGTGACGATAATTGCAGGTTTTTTTCTCGAATTAATTCGGTTTAAAACCTCCGCACGCAAAAGCACGTTCGCATTGTCAGTTTCTTCTATTTGGTACGGCCGGCGGTAACTACCGGGATAAAAAAGCACATTTTTGTCGCCCAATAATTGCTCAAGATCGTTCAGGTAATATGCAGCTTCTTCCTTGTCGTTGAAAATCAGCAGAAAAGGTTGCTCTACCTGCTCAAAAGCATTTTCAATTACAAAAGAAAGCGCAGATCCAACAAGACCTTTTAAATGCACATTTGCGTACGGAACGGCAATAGCTTCCCGCAGTTTCTGCTGTTGCGGAGACTGTGCAAAACTTTGTGCGATAGAAGATTTACTCAATTAAAAAATTTTGACAAAGATAAAATTTAATGTTGAAAAGCTGAAACCACAAAAGAAGCTTAAGGGAAAATTAACTTGTATGGATAGTTTGGGCTAAAGCCCTTTCTTTGATACAATATTTTAATCCTCCAGCTAAAGCTGGAGGCAATTGATTCCTTCAAAAGAATTCTCATATAAAAAATTTCATCTTTTAAAAATTCAATTGCCTCGGGTTTCAACCCGAGGTTATAAAGGGCATTTTTTAATGGCTTTAGCCAAAATTATTCATATAGAATTGTGCTCTTTACATTTTTGTCAATTTAATTTTTTCTTGTTATTCCTCTCTTTTATGGATAGTTTGGGCTAAAGCCCTTTCTGAATAATCAATTTTTAGATCCTCTAGCTAAAGCTGGAGGCAATTGATTTTTTCTCTAGCTTAATTTTTCTGAAAATTTTAATTTGGAATTTTTCCTCTAGAAAAATTCAGTTTTACAAGCTAGTCTATCAATATTTTAATACAAGCATTAGCCTGAAAAATTCAATTGCCTCGGGTTTCAACCCGAGGATATCAAGAAGAATTTTTATAATGGCTTTAGCCAAAACTATCCATTTTATAATTTTAAGTAAATTGAAAAAAAATTCAATATGCCATTCCTCAAAGTTTATATTCATCTTGTATGGAGCACCAAAAACAGAAAACATTTCTTGGAAACAAAGGAAATGAGACAGAAGGTTTGGCAACATATGAGGGAAAATGCCGAGGAAAAAGGAATTTTTATCAATTTCATTAATGGTTATTCCGACCATTGTCATTGTTTGATTTCTTTGGGAGTCGACCAAAATATACAGAAGGTGGTGCAGTTGATAAAAGGCGAAGCTTCATATTGGATCAACAAGAATAAACTGACCAAGGAAAAATTTGAATGGCAGAATGAATATTTCGCTGTTTCTGTTTCAGAATCTATGATTGGAAAGGTCCGAAATTACATTCGAAATCAAGAAGAGCATCATAAAAAGAAAACATTTCAGGAGGAGTATGAGGAATTCATAGAAAAATATTCTTTTGAAAAAAATTGACCGGTTTTCTTTTCTTTATGGATAGTTTGGGCTAAAGCCCTTTCTTTGATACAATATTTTAATCCTCCAGCTAAAGCTGGAGGCAATTGATTTTTTTATGAAGCAGGAGCCTTCAAAAGAATTCTGATATAAAAAATTTCATTTTTTAAAAATTCAATTGCCTCGATATAAAGGGCATTTTTTAATGGCTTTAGCCAAAACTATCCATAAACCTGAGCATTATGAATTACCAAGATAACTCACAGGAATAGCTGTAATTAGGAAGAGAAATTGCTTACGGCAAGTTTTTTCATTTCACTTAGTTGGCAAAATGTTTATTCCTCCACGTGATCTGCAATCCAGTTTTTTATCTGGTCAAAAGAAAGTTTGCTTTCAGAAACTGCATCAATTAAGGTTAAAATGTCTTCTTCGGAAGCTGTCAATTTCCAGTCGACTTCCATTAAATACAATTTCATTAAAGTGTAACCGGTGAGTTTATTTCCCTCCACGAAAGGTTTTTCTGAAACAATGGTTTCCAAAATTGATGCGGCTTTATCGATTGCTGATGGAAACTGTGGTAAGCCATCCAAAGAAAGTTGCGGTCTCACAACCGCCCGTTGCAAAACGTCTTTGTCACGTATGCCGGGTTCGGCTCCAAATTGACTGGTTAGAATATCGTGAATATTCAACACTTCTTTATAGGAAATCATTTCGTTAATTTTTTAAGAAGTTTTTTATCCTCGCTCATAATCTGATCTAGATTTTCTGCAAGTTTGACTTCCTGCGGATTTTTAGCTGTAAAATCAAACATAAATTTCAGCACTTCTTCTGAAAAATCCTCGTTATTTTCTTCGTTTTCGTCAATATTTTTTTTCATAACTACAATTTAGCAGTTTTTTTCCTTGCCACAACAGGCAGCAATATTACTTCTTCATTTCCGAGTACAAAAACCTCATCACCCTCTTTTGGCTTCATTTCGAAACTACCTGTAAATTCACCAAAAGCGGGTAGAATCAACTGATTTTTTGTCTTGAAAAAACAAGCGAGTTTTAACTCTTGCCTAGCTTTTCCACTAATCCTAACCGCTGGATGAATGTGTCCAGAAAAATTAAAACAGTTTTCCCGTTCTTCGGGATGGTGCGTGAGCAAAAATCCATCGATAATCAGCTCCGGAAGCGTTTCCACTCCCAGTTTTTCATATTTCAAAGGTGAAATAATATCGTGATTGCCTTCTATCAATAAGACTTCAGCTGAAATCGAATTTTTCCAATTTTCAAAAAATAGCCATTCCTTGTTTAGCGAACTGTGGAACAAATCGCCCAAAAAGTAGATTTTCTTCGGATTGAAAAAATCAACCACATTTTTCAGTTTTAAAAAGTTTCCTTGTATTGATTTCTGCGGAACCGCGCTACCAAATTTTCTAAAATGCGAAACTTTACCTAAATGAACATCTGAAATCAGCAGCATTTCCTGCTCTTTCCAATACATCGCGCCACTGGGATGCAGTTGAAAATGATTTTTTCTGATTTCTATGGATTTTATAAGTTTCATTGGGTAAATTGAAGAAAAAAAAGCCTAAAAAGCAGTGCAAAAGTACTTTTTTAATTTGAAAAAATCATTCGAGATTTTCCCATTGCGCCATCATTTTTTTGATACGATCTTCTAATTTTTCGGAAGATAATTTTTCACGCAACCTGTCGGTAATTATCGGGAAAGCAAACGGCGTTGGCTTCTCGCATTGCTTCCACACAATCTCCTGCGCTTCAATCCGCTCCATCGCCATAATCAACCGTCCTTCTTCCAACTGGTGTTCAAAAGTTTCCCGAAATGCTTGCTGAAACAATAAATTATCCGGCTCATAATCCCTGAAAACGCTGAAAAGCAACTGCGAATTGGATTGCAAATGTTTTGTTTTGATCATCTTGTTCGGAAAACCTGTGAAAACCATTCCGGCGATGACGGCGATATCCCGAAATTTTCGCCTTGCCATTTCTGTGGAATTCAGACTTTTCTGTAAATCATCCATTAGAAATGCTGTGGAAAATAAATTATTGTCCAGCACTTGCTGCATATCAATCTGCTGATCAGAAAGCAACTCAAATCCGTAGTCATTGAACGCGAGCGAAAAAGTGATGGGCGACAATAAACTAATACGGTACGCGAGCAAACTGGCCATCGCTTCGTGTACAAATCGACCTTCAAACGGATAGAAAATCGCGTGGTAACCTTCCCGTGTTTTGAAAGTTTCAATCAAAAATTCATCGTTCTTCGGAATAATACTTTCCTTTTTTTGTCTTTGAAAAATATGCGAGAGTGCTTTTAATTCAACCGACTTCTCGACTTCGCTCGAAGTGACACTGGAAGCTGCACGCATTTCCTCCCGAAGCAGTTCACTCATCTGTGCTGAAAAACTCATCCGCCCTCCTGCCCAACTGGGAAAACGCGAATTTTTTTTATTGGACTTTTTCACAATCACCTGCATATTTTTCACTTGGTACAATTCCAGATTTTTCCCCGCAAAAGTGAAAGTATCTCCAGGGTTTAATTTCGAAACAAACCATTCTTCAATGGTTCCGATGTAGCCACCTTTTAAGTATTTCACCACCAAAACCGCATCGCTCACAATCGTGCCAATTTGCAATCGGTGGCGCATTGCAACCGCACGATTGTTTACTTTAAATCTTCCGTCCTCTTCAATTTCAATTTTTTTGTATTCGTCGTATGCCTGCAGCGTTTGACTACCCTGAGTCAGGAAGTTCAGCAACCATTCCCACTGTGTTTCCGATAATGTCTGATAGCAGAACGTCGATTTCACTTCTGGATAAATTTCCTTCGGAAAAAATCCGTTACCGACGGCCAAAGTGGTTAAATACTGAACCAGAACGTCAAAACTTAATAAATAGGGAATTCGATCTTCAACTACTGTGTTTTTCACCGCTTTTTGCAATGCGGAAGCTTCAATCAATTCCATTGCGTGCGTGGGCAAAAAATAAATAATGCTTTCCTTTCCCGGCTGGTGACCGCTTCGTCCCGCCCGTTGAAGAAAACGCGCCACACCTTTTGGACCGCCAATTTGTATAATGGTTTCCACTGGCGCAAAATCGACACCAAGATCTAAACTCGATGTGCAAACAACCGCTTTTAATTCCTCATTCCGAATTGCCTGCTCCACCCAAATCCGTGTTTCCTTGTTGATACTGCCGTGGTGCATTGCCAAATCGCCCGCAAACTCGGGATATTTCTGAAGAATTCGCTGAAACCAAATCTCACATTGTGAACGCGTATTCGTGAACAGCAAAGTCGTGCGACTGTTCCTGATAATCGGTACCACCTCATCAATCAGGTGCAATCCCAAATGTCCGCGCCACGGAAAAGTTTCCATTTTTTCCGGAATAATGGATTTCACCGTAATTTTCTTTTTGATGTCGGCTTTTATCAATTCTGAATTTTGAAAAGCTTTGGAATTAGGGCCCAATAAAACTTCCTGCGCTTCCTGAAGATTTCCAATTGTAGCCGAAATCCCCCAGATTTTCATCTTTGGAGAAATATTTTTCAATCTGGAAAGTGCCAGTTCAATCTGTACGCCTCGTTTTGTTCCCAGCAACTCGTGCCACTCGTCAATTACAATCGCATTTAAATTTTTAAAAGTTTTGTCGTAATCTTTGGAAGAAAGTAGTAATTGCAGACTTTCGGGCGTGGTAATCAGCAAATCCGGTATTTGTTTTTGCTGTGCCGCGCGGATTTTTTGAGGCGTGTCGCCCGTGCGAATTCCGACAGTCAGATTGCTACCAATTCCTTCTGCAAATCTGTTTGCTGCCTGTTCAATTTCCACGGAAAGTGCCCGAAGTGGTGTAATCCAAATCGCTTTTAAGCCTTTTTCCTGCTTCGTTTTGTAATCAGGATTTTGTTTGATGAAATCCAGAACAATTGGCACCCAAAGCGCATAAGTTTTTCCACTTCCGGTTGGTGCGTTCAATAAACCGTTTTTCCCTTTTAAAAAAGCGTTCCAAGTCTGTTTCTGAAAAGGGAAAACTTTCCAGTTTTGCTCTTCAAACCAGGTTTC
>DASSWB010000064.1:0-16949 GCA_035705495.1 Salinimicrobium sp.
ATTCGCTCAGCGTTTATCCGGAATCGGTAGAAAATCTCACTGGAGAAGATTCACCTGAACAACAAACTTTTCAAATTATCTACCGCCACGGAATAGAAGAAACAGACAATTTTGTGATGGAACCCGATTTTAAAAATTTTCAAGAAATAAAAAAAGGAGATTTATTGGCGATTCAAAACGGAAATGAAATCCGAAGTGAATGGAACGCCAACATTTTTATGCCACTCTACCAAAAACAGGGAAACGACGGATTTTTCATCATCGAAAAAGTATAGAAACGCATTCTTTAAATAAATTTTATTAAAGAAATAATCTGCTCTTTTTTGTAACATAAAAAATATTTTGCTGTCTTTTGTAGAAACTTTTCTTAATGAAGTCGGCATTTTTCTTTTTTACACTTCTCATCGCGTTCCCTATTTTCTCTCAGGATCAAGATTCAATCAACCGAAAAAGAATAGAAATCCATCGTATTGAAAAAGCACCACAAATCGATGGTGTTTTAGATGAAGTAGCTTGGCAAAATGCTTCCGTTGCAACCGATTTTATTGAGAGAATACCAAAAAACGGAGTGCCGATTCCTGACAGTTTACACACCGAAGTCAAAATAATATATGATGATCTGGGTATTTATTTTGGAGCCATAATGACCGATCCACAAATTGAAAAAATTCCAAAAGAACTTACCGAACGGGATAACATACGAAACGACGATTTCTTTTTCATTCTTTTGAACGGTTACAACGACCGACAACAAAGTCTGCAATTTATTGTAACAGCAGCAGGTGTACAGTACGATGCCAAAATGACCAACGGATTTGAAGATGATTCCTGGAATGCTGTCTGGTACAGTGCGGTTCAACTCAACAAAAACAATTGGGTTGTAGAAATGTTCATTCCTTACTCAGAATTACGGTTTCCGGAAAAAGATGTACAAGTTTGGGGGCTCAATATGGAGCGGGAATACAGACGCACCGGAACGCGATATAGTTGGAGTCCCGTGGATAACCGAAAAGGTTCATTTTCCTTTTACGATGGCGAAATTTATGGAATTGAAAAAATCCAAACCCCTACCCGACTCTCTTTTCAACCCTATCTATCGACTTACGTGAACAATTACGATGGAGAAACAGAAACTACTTTTAATGGCGGAATGGACCTGAAATACGGTATTAACGATGCTTTCACGTTGGATATGATTCTCATTCCTGATTTTGGGCAAGCAAAATTTGATGAAACTGTACTGAATCTTTCAGCTTTCGAAGTTCAATATGAAGAACAACGTTCGTTTTTTACCGAAGGAACAGAAATGTTTTCCAAAGGTGATTTGTTTTATTCAAGACGTATTGGTGGTGCGCCAAGCATAGGTTTGAATGTTTTGGAAGATGAAGAAATCGAATTTTATCCAAGTTCGGTGGATTTAATAAATGCGGTAAAAATTTCCGGTCGTACAGATGGCGGACTGGGCATCGGATTTTTTAATGCGGTAACGGAAAGAACTTTTGCAGAAATTAAAAATACGCTCACAGGTGAAAAACGGGAAGTACTCGTTGAACCGATCAGCAATTACAATGTTTTTGTTCTGGATCAGCGGTTTGGTGGAAGTTCTTCCATCTCATTGGTAAACACCAATCTAACAAGGGAAGGAAGTTTTCGGGACGCCAATGCAACCGGAATTTACACAAGCCTCACCAATAAAAAGAATACGATGAATTATTGGTTGAACGCTGAAGGTAGCTGGGTTATGGAGGAAGAAACCAAGTTCGGAGCAGAAGGACAAATCGGATTTTCGCAAATCAGTGGGGAAAATCGATTTTCGGCCGAGCTTGACGTGCGGACCAAAGATTACGACATCAATGATATGGGTTATTCCAGTTTCACCAATTATCTGCGTTCCTACGTTCATTACAGTTACCAGTATTTACAGCCAAAAGGTTTTCTGAACAATATGTTCCTGAACTTCAACCTTTCCCATGAACGCAGATTGGATCCCGATCTTTATGGTAATTTCGAGTTCAATTTCAATTCAAGTTTTACGACTAAAAAATTCTTCAATTTTGGCGGCGGATTTGAATATACTCCTATTGGAACTCAGGACTTCTATGAGCCTCGTGTTTTTGGTCGGCACGTTGATATTCCCACATATTATGACCAATGGTTATGGTTTGGAACCGATTTCAGAAAAAGATTTACTTTGGAAACCGTCGTGGATTGGTACAAATATGACGAAAGACGAAGAAGCAGATTGATTGTTGAAGTAACGCCAACATTTCGGGTTTCTGATCAGTTTACGATTATGTGGAATTCAAATCTGATCTTTTCGGATAAAGAAGAAGGTTTTGTTGATATCGAAAATGATGAAATAATCTTTGGTCAGCGTGATCGGAATACTTTTGTCAATTCGTTGGAATCGACATTTATTTTCAACAACAAAATGAGCTTGAACTTGGCTTTTAGGCATTATTTCTCTGATGTGAGCTACGACAATTTTTATAACTTGCAAAATGACGGTGGCTTATCCCTAAACCAGGATTATTCCGAAAACCACAATACCACGTACAACAGTTGGAATATTGATCTCCGTTATTCGTGGTGGTTTGCCCCAGGAAGTCAGTTAACCTTGCTTTACCGTAATTCGATTCAAAGTAATTTGAACGAAGCCTACTTGGATCTGGACAGAAACTTCAACATCCTTTTTGATCAACCACAAGTGAATAGTCTATCTCTTCGTATCAGTTATTACTTGGATTACAATAGGATGAAATCTTGGTTCCAACCGAAATCTACAAACACCTACAAAAACAGGAAAATGGGGAATATTAATTTGTAATCATTAGTGTCCGTTTAAAGAGTATAGACCGTTTCACTGCAAGAAAATAGCGAAAAGATTTTTTTGGAATTTGACGCCCTGTATGCTTGCATCGCTTTTTCTTTTTGGAATTTGGAATTTGGAATCATTGGTGTCCGGTTAAAGAGCATAGACCGTTACACTGCAAGAAAATAGAAAATAGATTTGATCCCAACTAATTGATGATCATAGTAATATTTAAGTTCCTATTTCTAATAAAAAGAAAATTGAAAAATTTTCAAAAATGAGCCCTGAGAGACAGCAATAGCTTCAAATTGTTGTCTTCGCAGAATCTTTTCGATGTTGGCAAAAGTTTTACCCGACAACACTGATTTGGGATTTGGGATTTGTTTTTTGGAATTTGGGATTTGGGATTTGGGGTTTGTTTTTTTTGAAATTTGAAATTTAACGCCCCCTTCCCGTTATTAATCAGTTTTTACTATCTTCAAAGCTGTAAGAAAACCCTGCTTTATGAAGAAAATATTGATGCTCTCCATTTTATTGTTTCCAATTTTATCATTTTCCCAAACCAATAAATTCAGCGAGGAATGGGAGTTCATCGATTCGTTGGAAATTGAAGGTCGAATTGAAACTGCAGATTCATTGGTTCTGCAAATCGCTTCAAAATCAAAAAGAAAGAAGGACTTTTCAAATTTTATAAAATCAAAAATCTATCATTATAAGTTCCGTCAAATCGTTCAGGAAAACTCCAATCAGTATGTTTTGGACGATTTAAATCGAGCGATTCAAGATCTCCCAAACCCTTATCAGAACATTCTTCTATGCTACAAAGGAAAGTTTTTACTGAATTATTATCAGGAAAATCGATGGCAAATCAGTCGGCGGACAAAAATTGAGAATCAATCCTCCCAAGAAATTGAAACTTGGTCATTGGAAACTTTGAGGGATACCATTCAAACGGCGTTTGACCATTCTTTGAAAAATGAAAAAAAACTGAAGAAAACCGAAGTCGGTGAAATCGCAGCGCTTATTGATCCAGATGTACTCCACCGAAAATACAAACCGACTTTATTTGATTTAATCTCACAGCAGGCACTTAATTTTTACAACAATTCATCCAATTTTCCTTCCGTACATCCCGTAAACAAAGATATTTTTCAGAATAAAAAATTATTCGCGGATACCGAGGTCTTTGGCGATTTGTCATTTCCAGAATCATATTCGGAACATCCAAAAATTAAATCACTTCGCATTTTTCAGAAATTGGAAAATTTCCACAGAGACGATAATAACACTGATGCTTCCGTTTACTGGCAATTGGAAAGATTGGAATATATTAATACGTTTTATCTCAATGAAGAAAAATGGCCACTTTATTTAAAAGCATTGGATGCTTTGGCCGATAAACATAAAAATGATGAAATAAATGCCATTATCCTTTTCCAAAAAGCTGAAATTTTTTACGATCGCTCAACGGAAAAACAAGAAGACACATTGGTAAATCCCGACTTTCTGAAAAAAGCAGTGGTTCTTTCCGAAGAAATCATAAAAACCTACCCAAATTCTGCCAGCAGTTTAGAGGCGAACGCTCTGATAAAGTCTATAAAAAATCCCAGACTCACTGCCAAAGCTTCAGAAATATTGAATCCGCAGCAAGCTGGAAGGGTTTTTCTATCCTATAAAAGTTTGGATACGATAAATCTGAAAATTTACAAGGTTCCATTTTCATTCGGACAAAATCTCACCTATTCTGGGAAAGATTCGCTTGTTACCAATCTTGTGAACACGCCTCCGCTCTTCAAAAAAACGATCAAATTGCCTAAATCGGAAGATTTCAATTGGCATTCAACCGAATTGCTCATTCCGGCTTTGGAAGCAGGTTTTTATTTCGTTCATATTTCCAATGGGGGAATTGGAAAATCCGGTTATAGCTATTCCTTTTTTCAGGTCACAAATATCGTGGTCACGGAAACCTTTTTGGGAAAGAAAAAAATATATGAAACCTTAAATCGGACCACAGGCGAGAAATTGGCCAATGTAAAACTGGAATTGATCAAGAACCAAGATAAAGTTGCAAGAACGTTCCATACCGATTCTGAGGGAACAGTCACAAAATGGAAAGATTATAACAATTTCGGTTTAATGTACGCCACCAAGGATGGTGATACTTTAAAAACTTCAATCGGAAGATATCACTATTATTCTGATGACGGGGATGATGAGCAACCTCCGATGGCGGGAACAATTTTGTATTTGGATCGGGCGATTTACAGACCTGGACAAAAGGTATATTTCAAGGGCATTTTATTACAACGAGAAAAAAACAAAACCACGACCATTCCCAATGAATATGTCGAAATTTATGTTGAAGATGCGAATGGGGATGAAATCGAGTATTTCCGTCTTAAAACAAATAAATTTGGTTCTTTTAATAGCGAATTTATACTGCCGACTTCCGGAATCACAGGAACGTTTCGTATTTATACTGAAGAAGATATTGATTCAGAAACTAAATTCTGGGACAAAATTTGGGACGATGGCGACTATTATAATTGGGGTGTTTCTTTTAATGTTGAAGAATACAAACGACCCACTTTTGAAGTCGTTTTTGATGAAAGCAAGGAAACTTTCAAATTAAATGACAGCATCACGATTTCCGGAAAGGTGAGTTCCTTTATGGGCGCCACATTGAGCAATTTGCCTCTGGAATATGAAATCAGAAGAAAAGAACAATTCTACAGTTGGAGGTATCGACCTGGTCCCGAGATTTCAGTTGTTATAGATACGATTAAAACAGACTCCGAAGGCAATTTCAATATTACTTTTTTCGCAGAAGCCGATGAAAAAGCCCTAGAAAATGAAAACTTGGTTTACATCTACACGATTGATGCCGTTGTTACCGATGTTAATGGTGAAACCAGAAGTGCTTCAACAAGTGTGAAAATTGGGAATAAAAATTTGGTTGCCAATCTTTCAATTCCAGAAAATATAAAAGTCGGGGATAGTTTAAAAACATCTTTATCGGCCACCAATTTGAATGGTTCCAAAATTCCTGTTTCGGGAACGCTCAAAATTTATAAGTTAGAAGCACCAGATCGAATTTTGAGGGAAAGATTATGGGACGCACCGGAAATTCAAATGATTTCCGAAGAAAAATTCAAGAAACTGTTTCCCGAAGAACCTTATACCACGATAAAACCAGCTGATGAATGGCCGAAGGATCAATTGATGAAAACCTTGGTTTTTGAAAATGAAAAAGATTTTCACGAATCTTCAATCTCCGTTTCAGAAAATTGGAAATCCGGTAAATACATAGTCGAAGCGATTGTTGATGATGGAAAAGAGATGGATTCAATTTCCAAAGTTTTCACGCTAACGAATCCAACGGATAAATTGCTTCCAGACAACGGCAGATTCTCCACAAGTATTTTAAACACTGAGTTTGCCGAAGATGGTTTTATCAAAACATTGGTCCAAACTGGATATTCCGATTTAAAATTAAAAGTTTCTGCTTATGCTGGATATGAAAATATTTTTGAGGAATTCTACAGTATTGACGGCAGCGAAACTATAACGATTCCACTGAAAAACGTTGCCACCAAAGAAGTTCAAATTCAGTATTCCGCGGTAAAAAACAATTCGCTTATCCACGAAGAAAAGCAAGTTTCCTTGATGTTGGAGCAGGGATCACTCAGAATTGAAACAGAAACCTTCAGAAATAAAATCAGTCCGGGACAAGAAGAAACCTGGAGTTTTAAAATCTCAGATGAATCTGGCGCTACACCCGAAACCGAAATTTTGGCGTCAATGTACGATGCCTCCTTGGATCTTTTTAAAAAGGAAGATTGGCGATTGGATGCCGATTTTTATTACGACCGAATTGATTTTCCAAATTTCGAAGTTTCCAACATTGGAAAAACCGACCGTTTTCGAGACTTTTTTTCCTACCATTCGCGCTATATAGCCAGAAAATGGAGGTTTGATCAATTGAAGATGTTCGGGTTTAACTATTCTGAACCCAATTCCTACTACTATAGACGTTATTTAAGCAATCTTGCCTATAAAGAAAAAAGTCTTTCCAATGATTTAGTAGGAAATACCCGTGGCAGGGTGACTGATGATACCGGTATGCCTTTACCAGGCGTAAACGTAGTGATTAAAGGCAGCAGTACAGGAACGCAGACAAATTTTGATGGCGAATTCGCTTTGGACACAAAACAAGGAGATGTTTTGGTTTTTAGCTTTTTAGGAATGATAACCGCGGAATTTAGCGTGGGTGAGAAAAAGGAAATCTTTATTATTCTGGAACCTGATTCAGCAAATCTAGATGCTGTTGTCGTTTCTGCGCTTGGTATTAAAAGAAAAGAATCGGATGTGGTACAAGCATTAACTGGAAAAGTCTCCGGTTTACAAATTGAATATGCAGATGACGATAACAATGATGGCACTAGAATTATTTTCCGAGGGAACAGATCGATTTCAGGTGGTGATGAGCCATTAATAATCGTGGACGGAAAAATTGTTTCAAATTTGGATATTCCAGCCGAAGATGTACTTTCCACATCGGTTCTTAAAGGTGCAGAGGGAACTGCTTTATATGGTTCCCAAGGGGCAAACGGTGTAATTGTCATTACGACCAAAAAAGGTTTAACCGAATTGAATTCAGTACAAGCAAGAACAAACTTGGATGAAACTGCTTTCTTTTTTCCCAATCTCACGCTGGATAAGGACGGCAGAGTGAAATTCAGTTTTACTTCTCCCGAGGCACTAACGCAATGGAAACTCAGATTGTTCGCCCATACAAACGATTGGAAAACGGGTTATTTGGAAAAAACGACCGTAACACAAAAAGAATTGAACCTGCTTCCCAATCCGCCAAGGTTTTTGCGTGAAGGTGATACAGTGGTTTTTAAAACAAAAATTTCCAATCTAACCGATGAAACCATTACAGGAAATTCGGTGCTGTATTTATTTGACGCCTTGAATATGCAGCCAATCGACACAATTCTTGCAAATACCGAAAACTTAAAACCTTTCAGCATCAAAGCCAAAGGAAATACTTCGGTTTCTTGGGAACTCATTGTTCCTGAAGGAATTCAAGCGGTTCAATACAGAATATTGGCAAAAGCCGGCAATTTTTCTGACGGAGTTGAGAATCTTCTTCCCGTTCTCACAAACAGAATGCTTGTAAAAGAGAGTCTGCCGCTATTTGTACGAGCAGGGGAAACAAAAACTTTTGAATTCGAAAATCTAGAAAACAATACTTCGCCAACATTGGACAATCATTTATTTGCGCTGGAATATTCTTCAAATCCGGCTTGGTATGCCATTCAGAGTCTGCCGTATTTAATGGAATTTGAACACGAATGTTCTGAGCAAATGTTTGCACGATTGTACGCCAATAGCTTGGCAGAACACATTATGAACAGTCAGCCGAAAATCAAAGAAGTTTTTCAGGAATGGAAAAAGGATTCTCTGATAGGTAAGCTTGAAAAAAACGAAGATCTCAAGTCCTTGATTCTTGCAGAAACGCCCTGGGTGCGCGACGCCGCATCGGAAACGGAAAGAAAGAACCGACTTGCCAATTTATTCGAATTGGAAAAATTGGCAAACCAAAAAGAAGATATTCTCAACCGATTGGAAATGATGCAAAATGGATCGGGAGCATTTCCGTGGTTTTCGGGTGGTAGGGACAATCAATTCATCACGCAGCATATATTATCTGGATTCGGACATTTAAAAAAATTAGGTGTTGATGTTTCGGCTTCTCACATTATTGAAAAAATGATTTCCTATTTGGATGCGAACCTTTTGGAAAGAGAAGAAAAGTATAAACAGCGATTTGAAAATCCCGAATCCTTTTACAGAAGTATTTACAACGTTCATTATTTATACGCCCGAAGCTTCTTTTTGAAAGATTTTCCGTTATCGGAAAAAGTAAAAAGTATCACGAATAAAATCATTGAAGCCCAAAAAGAAGATTGGAGGGAAAAAAGTTTGTACAACAAAGGACTTTTGGCCCTGATTTTCAGTCGGATGAATGAGAAGGAAACTGCGAAAAATATTCTTGCGTCGTTGGAAGGAACCGCAGTAAAATCGGAAACCCACGGAATGTATTGGAAGGAAAACGAGAGAAGCTGGTATTGGTACACGGCACCAATTGAAACACAAGCATTGTTGATAGAAGCTTTCAGTGATTTCGGTTATTTGGAAGTCGTGGAAGAAATGAAAATATGGTTGCTACAAAATAAACGAACAAACCACTGGCCGACAACCAAAGCCACAACCGAGGCTTGTTACGCTTTGTTGATGCAGGGCAATGATTGGTTGAGTGTGTCGGATAAAACTTCCATAAAAGTCGGCGGAGAACCGATTCCGCAGGCAAAACTTTCCGAAACGAAAAAAGAAGCAGGAACGGGATATTTGAGGATCAATTGGAAAGCCAAAGAAATCGATAAAACCTTGGCCAACGTCACAATCGAAAACAACAATAAAACTGTCGGTTACGGTGGAATTTATTGGCAATATTTTGAAGATTTGGACAAAATTGAAACCCACGATCAAGGTCCGTTGAATGTAGAAAAGGAACTTTATTTGAACGTGAAAACCGATGCTGGGACTATTTTAAAGCAAATAACTACAGAAACACCTTTAAAATTGGGCGACTTAGTAACGGTTCGCTTGGTGGTACGAACCACTTCCGATATGGATTATATTCATTTAAAAGATATGCGCGCCAGCGGATTTGAACCTACAAATGTGCTCAGTGAATATAAATATCAGGACGGAACCGCTTATTATGAAAGCACAAAAGATGCTGCAACGCATTTCTTTTTCGATTCGTTAAAAAAGGGAACTTACGTTCTGGAATATACGGTTCGAGGCAATAATTCGGGGAATTTCTCAAACGGAGTGACAACAATTGAAAGTATGTACGCCCCAGAATTTTCGGGTCATACAAAAGGAATCAGGGTCAATATTTTGGAATAGGAAGGGAAAGTCAAGTCCGTTTTTTCATTTTTAAAAAGCGGGCTTCCCCTACCCTTTATTTTGCAATTCGATCCAGTTTCATAGTGCATTGTTTTATTTTAAATCAATGTTGTCCGGTAAAACCCAACATCGAAAAGATCCTGTGAAGACGGCAATTTGAAACTATTGCTGTTTCTCAGGGCTTACTTTTGAAATTTTTCAATTTTCATTTTTTTAGAACTGGCATCTTAAATATTATTATGATCATCACTTAGTTGGGATCAAATCTTTTCTCTATTTTCTTGCAGTGTCACGGTCTATATTCTTTAACCGGCCACTAATGGTTTTAGTGATTTCGCTTTCGCGGAATTGATTCTGCTTCATTCAAGTTCTAAAGGCTTTCTTAATCTTTATAGAAAACACGAATATTTCCTTTAATTTTAGTTATTCTGCTCCTTTTCAACAGAAAACAAATAGTAGAAAATTGAACAATCAAAGAAGTCGATACCGAATTTTTTACAACTTGGAACAACATCTGGAAGTGCCAATGTTCATTCTAGCAATAGTTTGGATGTATTTTCTGGTTGTCGAATTTTTCCACGGATTAAATAAAACCCAGGAAACCATCATTTATGTAATCTGGTTCCTTTTCATTGCGGAATATCTCATAAAACTTCTATTAGCTCCCCGAAAAATAACTTATATAAAAAACAATTGGATCACACTTATAGCACTGATTATTCCTGCTTTGCGCGTATTTCGTATTTTTTATGCAGTAAGGCTGCTTCGGTCGGTAAGGGTGATTCGGTCAACTAATATCATTCGGACTTTCACCACGGGAAAACGATTTTTTTCAGCTTTAAAAGAAGCACAGGGACCACAGCCAGAACCCGAAATGAACGTTGGGATTTTGATTGCGCACGGCAACTTAGGAGATTTAGAAAAACTAAAAACTTATGTAAACCAACTCATTGATGACATCACACCTGAACTGAAAATCAGCACAGGAATCCGATGGAATTTTGACCTGACCGAAACGCGTGTACTCGAAAATGAAAATCCTGTAAGACCCTCGTTCTTTCTAGATTCCGCAAGTTTAAAAATGGCGGAAGGACCTTATGACCTTGTTGCCGTGGTGACCGATGTCGCGCTTATGTCACGAAAAAATCAAATTGAAGCAGGATTGAGTTCTCCCGTTGCACGAATGATTGTGCTTTCCACAAAAAAATTGATCACAACAGGAAGAAACCAACCTTCGTGTTCGCTGAATGATACAAAAGTGCGATACAACAGTGCATTGTTAATGCTTCATCTCATCGGCCATATTCTGAAATTAAAGCATCGTACGTTGGCAGAAAGTAAAATCATGCGTACTTATGAATTCAATCCAACGCTAGCGAAAATTCCTTCTTTTAATTCCAAAGAAAGAAAATATCTCAAAAAAAATGCTCAAAAAGCTCCAGATCGCGAATTGATCAACGGGAATTTTGTTGAGACCTTTATTTTTCACGTTTTAATGACTTTCAGGCATTTGCCCGAATTTTTCCGGCCTTTGTTCCATAACTGGGCGATATTTCTGCCGCTTTCCTTACCAAGCCTCGTTACTGCGGCTGTTGCGCCTTCCATTCTTCTGATTTTTGGAGCAGAAATTTGGGACGTCGGACTCGGAATGTCGAACGGAACTGCTACTTTTTTTGCCATTGTCAGTGTGATGTTGGCAAGTTTTTATCTTGTCCGGATACAGTCATTATTTCTTCCAAGAAAAGAAAAAAGAGTACTGACGGAACATTTGGCAGTTGCAAATTCTGTCATCTATTTCAGTATTTTCCTTGCCTGCATCGGACTCTTTTTAACGGTGGGAGTTCTTACGCTCATCATCGAATTTTATGTTTTTCCAGAGGATTTGATGCAGACTTGGCCCACGCTCAATAAACCGGAAATATTATTGTCGGATAAAATCCGATTGGCAGCTTTTATCAGTACCATTGGGGTCACAACAGGAGCTTTGGCTGGCGGATTGGAAAGTAGAACCGTTATCCAACAACTCGCATTGTTTAAAGGTCGGACCTGATTTTAGCGCAACATTCAAGGCAGGAATTTCTAGATTTATTACATTTACTTTTCTTAATTTTTGAAATTCGAAAAATGCAGCTAAACAACTACATTGACCACACATTACTCAAACCTACGGCCACTTCAAAAGATATTTTTCAACTCTGTAAAGAAGCTAAAGAACATCAATTTTATGCGGTTTGCGTGAATGGTTGCTATGTGGAAACTTCAAAAATGGAATTGGGGGAAAGTTCAGTGAAAATTGCCGCTGTCGTCGGATTTCCTTTGGGTGCAATGAGTACGATTTCCAAAATTGAAGAAGCAAAAGAAGCGGTTTTTCGAGGTGCAGATGAAATTGATATGGTAATTAATATCGGCTGGGTTAAATCGGAAGAAATGAGTAAAGTCGAAACGGAAATTTTTCAGCTTAAAAAATCGATCGGAAATACAATATTAAAAGTCATTATTGAAACCTGTTATCTTTCCGAAGAGGAAAAAATAAAAGCCTGCAAAGCCGCAATGAATGCGGGAGCCGATTTTGTAAAAACCTCAACTGGTTTTGGAACTGGAGGCGCCACTTTTGAAGACGTCAAATTAATGAAGGAAGTCGTTGGAAACAAAGTGAAAATAAAGGCTTCCGGCGGAATCAAAGATTCGGAAACCGCTAAAAAATTTATCGATCTTGGCGCGGATCGTTTGGGAACTTCAGCAGGAATAACCATCATTTCAAAAGAAACCAAATGAGTTTACATATAGAAGCCAAAAAAGGAGAAATAGCAGAAACTGTGCTTCTTCCGGGAGATCCATTACGTGCAAAATGGATTGCCGAAACTTTTCTCGAAAATCCAGTTTGCTATAATAAAGTCCGCAATATGCTCGGTTTCACCGGAACTTACAAAGGCAAAAAAATCTCGGTACAAGGAACGGGAATGGGCGTTCCTTCAATTCTTATTTATTGTCACGAACTCATCAATTTTTACGGAGTCAAAAATTTGATTCGCGTGGGTTCAGCTGGTTCTTATCAAGAAAATATCAAACTTAGGGATATTGTCATTGCAATGTCGGCATCTTCGACTTCGGCGATCAACAAATCGGTTTTTCCGTTCGCCAATTATGCACCGACGGCAGATTTCACCCTCTTCAACAATGCGGTTCAATATGCCGCAAGCAATAAAATTCCCATAAAAGCAGGAAATATCCTCACCTCGGATGATTTTTATGAAGCCGATACGGAATCCTTTAAAAAATGGGCAGAAATGGGCATTTTATGTGTCGAAATGGAAACCGCCGGTCTCTACTCTATTGCTTCAAAATATGATGTTAAGGCACTGACATTGCTTACGATTTCGGATTCTTTGGTCACCAAAGAACAAACAACAGTTTTGGAACGGGAACAAGGTTTTAGACAAATGATTGAAATTGCGTTGAACGTGGTGTAATTTTTTCAGTTTTAATTTCCTCTTTATCATTCGCTTAACATCTACGCGCAGTCGATTTCTGTAACTTTAAATCGGATTAAACCGATTTATAATTTCAAAAAATCACAGCGATGGCAAAACCTAAAAAATTTCCCGATCAGAAGCAGAAAAGTCAGCCGGGAAAAGAAAATAAAATGATTCCCGAACCGGAAACAATCAAAGACACTTATAAAGGGAGTGACAAGTTAAAAGGAAAAATCGCTTTAATCACTGGAGGCGACAGCGGAATTGGACGAAGCGTGGCAGTCCATTTTGCACGAGAAGGCGCCAAGGTTGCCATCGTTTATTTGAGTGAAGACAAAGATGCAAAAGAAACGAAAAAGCTTGTGGAAAAAGAAGGTGCGGAATGTATTCTGATTAAAGGCGATTTAAAAGCCGAAAAATTCTGTAAAGATATTGTGAAGCAAACTGTAGAAAAATTCGGTGGACTCAATATTGTTGTAAACAATGCGGCGATGCAGTTTCCGGAAACTAAAATAGAAGATATCTCATCGAAGAATTTACATACGACTTTCCAGACCAATATTTATCCGTTTTTCTTTATTGTCCAGGAAGCAATGATTCATTTAAAAGAAGGTGATTGTATTGTAAATACAACTTCTGTGACTTCTTACCGTGGCAGCGAACATTTATTGGATTATTCCAGCACAAAAGGTGCAATTACTTCATTTACGCGTTCGCTTTCCAAGATGCTCGCGAAAAAGAAAATCCGCGTGAACGGAGTCGCCCCCGGTCCTATCTGGACGCCACTCATTCCGTCAACTTTTGATGATGTCACCAAATTTGGACAAGACACACCACTAGGCCGCGCCGGACAGCCGTCTGAAGTCGGTCCCGCTTATGTATTTCTCGCCAGTGCTGATAGCAGTTATATCACCGGGCAGATTATTCACGTGAATGGTGGGGAAATTGTGGGAGGTTAAGTAAGGATTGAAGAATGTAGAATGTAGAATGTAAACGGCTCAGTCTGTTCAAAGAAACCCTTGTGCTTTGTTTCAAGAGATTGCCGCAGTCGTGCCTCCTTCGCAATGACGGTTGTTTTGGTTATTGGTGAATAGAATGGTTAAAAGTTATTGTTTTTGGAATTTGGAATTTGGAATTTTAAAAGGATCCTAAGACAGTGAAAATGGGAACATTAAAATTTTCTTTGTGTTTTTACGCTCTTTATTATTGTTTTGTATTGAAAGCTCATTATATTTGCACTCGCAAAAAAAGGGTCGAGTAGCTCAGTTGGATAGAGCATCTGCCTTCTAAGCAGACGGTCACAGGTTCGAATCCTGTCTCGATCACAGAAACCCACAATGAAAATTGTGGGTTTTTTGTTTTAAATATTCGTGTTTAAAATATCGGTGATGACAAATTCGCCTTTTAAAACGATAAACCATTTGAAGCAATTGCTTTCTCACAGGGAATACTTTTAAATTTTTCAATTCTCAATTTTCCAAAACGGACAACTTAAATATTATTATGATTATCAATTAGTTAGCTTCAAATCTATTTTCTATTTTCTTGCAGTGTAACGGTCTATACTCTTTCACCGAATACTACTGATTTTATAATTATATTATCTAATATTGTTTCATTAAATTAAAGCCATGACCCTATACATAAAAAATATGGTTTGTAACCGTTGCATAACTGCGGTGCGCCAAGAGGTAGAGAAAATAGGTTTGGATATTGAGGAAATTAATCTTGGGGAAGTTCATCTTTCCGAGGCGTTGGGTTCGGAAAGGTTAAAGCAGCTTTCAAATGCCTTGAAATCTCTTGGTTTTGAATTGATTGACGATAAAAAAAGTCGGTTAATTGAAAAAATAAAAAATATTGTAATCGATCAGGTGCATCATGTTAATGGTGAAAGTAAATTCAATCTTTCAGAAATTCTGAGCAGTAAGCTTCATCACGATTACAATTATCTATCGAATCTCTTTTCGGAAGTCGAAGGAATCACAATCGAGAAATACTACATCGCACAACGCATTGAGAAAGTGAAAGAACTTCTTGTCTATGACGAACTTTCGCTCAGTGAGATTGCATATCAGCTTAACTATTCCAGCGTTGCTTATTTGAGTAATCAATTCAAGAAAGTGACAGGTCTATCTCCCAGCCATTTTAAAAAAGTGAAGGCGGAAAAAAGGAAACCTTTGGACGAAGTCTAAATTTCAATCGTCTTTCCCAAATTCATTTCTACTGATCCGTTTTGTATCTTTAAAAAAATTCCTCTCCACAACATTTATACGTAAATTTTACAACTCTTTCCCAAAATTGCACAACAGTCAAGGAGGAAGATATTCGGAACTTTGTGGTGTAAATAAATTACCTTGATGCATGCATACGTGGTTTCAAATTCCAAAAAAAGGCAAATTCCAAAAAGGAAAAAACGATGCAATCATCTTAAACCATTAAAGATTAAATAAAGAAGAGATGAAAACGACAACAATACCTTCAAAAGAGGCTTCTTCCGTAAAACAAACTTTTCCGGTGCTTCACATGACCTGTGCGTCCTGTGCGGCCAGTGCTGAAAGTATTACCCAAGCTGCGGATGGCGTTCTCAATGCCTCCGTTAATTTTGCCACTGCAAGTCTGCAGGTAGAATACCTTCCGAATGTGACCAATCCTCAAGAACTACAGAAAGCTTTGCAATCTGTGGGTTATGACCTATTGCTGGAAGACGAAAGCAAGCAAGGGGAAACTTTGGAAGCGATGCACGAAAAGAATTATAGAGAACTAAAAAGGAAGACCGTCTGGGCAAGTATTCTATCCCTTCCAGTGGTAATTATCGGCATGTTTTTTATGGATATTCCATACGCCAATGAAATTATGTGGCTCTTCTCTACTCCTGTCGTGCTTTATTTCGGTAAAAATTTCTTTGTCAATGCGTGGAAACAAGCAAAACACGGTTCTGCCAATATGGATACTTTGGTGGCGCTGAGTACAGGAATTGCCTATATTTTTAGTGTGTTCAATATGTTGTTTGCCGATTTCTGGCATCAAAGAGGTTTGCATGCACACGTATATTTCGAGGCGGCAGCAGTAATCATCGCATTCATCCTTTTGGGGAAATTACTTGAAGAAAAAGCCAAAGGAAACACTTCTTCTGCCATTAAAAAATTGATGGGACTGCAACCCAAAACCGTTATGGTCATTCAGTCCGATGGAAGCGAAAAACAAACCGCCATTGAAGAAGTAAATGTGGAAGATGTGCTCTTGGTGAAACCAGGGGAAAAAATTGCTGTGGACGGGATCGTGACTTCCGGAAATTCTTATGTTGACGAAAGTATGTTGACCGGTGAGCCTGTTCCCGTGCTGAAAAAAGAAAATGAAAAAGTGTTTGCCGGAACGATCAACCAAAAGGGAAGTTTTCAGTTTAAGGCAATAAAAGTCGGTAAAGAAACCATGCTTGCCCAAATTATTAAAATGGTACAGGATGCACAAGGCAGTAAAGCGCCCGTGCAGAAATTGGTAGATAAGATTGCCGGAATTTTCGTGCCTGTAGTGATGGGAATCGCTGTTTTGACATTTTTGTTGTGGTTTTTTCTAGGAGGCGAAAACAGCGTGGTGCAGGGATTATTGGCTGCTGTTACCGTTTTGGTTATTGCGTGTCCTTGTGCTTTGGGATTGGCTACGCCAACGGCTATTATGGTCGG
>DASSWB010000065.1:0-9571 GCA_035705495.1 Salinimicrobium sp.
ATACATGTCGCCGGGACCCATTTCCATCGTGACTTTTTTGCCTTCATCCTGCACGTGGACTTTTATATTCCCTTCCAATTGATAAAAAAGCTCCTCGGTTTCGTTGTAATGATAATCCTTGCGCGCGTTGGGACCACCGACGACCATCACAATATAATCATCAGCATCTTTATAAAGGTTTTTGTTCCCAACCGGCGGTTTCAGCAAATCCCGATTTTCAGCAATCCATTTTTTAAGGTTGAAAGGTTTTTGTACAGGCATTTTTTTGATTTTTTTGGAATTATAAAATTAAGGAATTTGTCGGGGAAAAGCTTTAAAAAACCGGATTGACATTTTGTTTGTGGAAATATTTGGACCTTTCTCTGCTTCATTTTCAAGAAAGTTGATCCTATCCACTGTGGATTAAGAAAAAAAAAGGTTTATCCGCTCCAGCTTCCAAGACGGTGGTTTATATTTCCACAGAAAAATCGGATGAGTTCGAAACCAATAATTAAACTATACACTCAATAGGCTCCAAGTAATTTTGACGGCAAAAAAAAGGCGAAAGATGGTAGAACGGAAATATTTTGCCTGATTCTGAAAATTATCTGGAGCAAAAAAATAGTTTACCTTTCATTTCCGCCCAATCAGGGAAAAATTAACTGTGATCGTTACCTGTTGCGCGACTTTCTTCCTGATCAAATTCGGGATGTCTATGGCAAATTCTTCAGGATTCACATCAAAGGAAGTGGATACCAAAACCATATTTCCTTTACGCCGAAAATTGATCATCAAATTTTCAATCTTTTTGGTTTTTCCGTGAAATTCCAGGAGGCCGTTCAGCACAAAGGTTTTCCCCTCGGCTCCAATTTTGTCAAAATCCCAATTACTGAACCTTCCTTTGAATGTGGCCTTGGGAAATTGGGCTGATTCGGCATAATTTTCATTAAAATGCTCTTCCATCAAAGCATTTTCAAACCTAAAGCCTTGCACAAGGACCAAAGCGGCAAATTCGCCATTTTCTGTATTTAAAATAGCGGTTGCAGCATCGGTTTTGGCGGCCACGGGTTCAAAAGAAGGCACGGAAGCTTCAAAAGATACTTCTCCGTTGCGTGTAATCCATTTCTGCTGAGCCACAACAGATGCTGAAATTAAAAACAAGATAAGACTCAGTTTTTTCATTTTGTAAAAATTATTCGGGGAAACCTTGTTCCGCCCAGTTTATAATTTGGTCTATCAACGTTTGTGGCAACCTAGGTCCTCCTAACGGCATTGCCCCCGTTTCTCCCTGCTGTTTTTGAATCCTATCCAGCAATCCGCGCTCTAGAACTGCTTGTTTTACATCTTCATATTCCACCAACGACATGGGCGCAGCATTCACAGGCGGATTGTTATGACAAATGATACAGTTGTTGTCGATAATCGGTTTTATCTGTTCATGATACGTCAAGTTTTCGGGATTTTCATCTTGCAAAAAATCATCTTCATGTGCATTTGTACAAGAAATTTGCAACACACAAAAAAACAGGATGAGAGAAAGGATTTTGTAATTCATAAGATTAGGTCTTCAATTTTTTTCATTTATAAAATGCTGTTCTCTTTCTCGATGATTTTTAAAAGAACCGACTTAAGTTAAATCCGAAGAAAATATCTCCGTCGGTCCAGTCGCCCGTTGCTTCGCTAAGGAATTTATTCGTCATCATAGGTTGGGCATTGGAAAAAAGCAACTGAAAAACATGTCCGCCGGTTTCGATATCAACTCCTATGGAAAGCGGATTTGAAAAAGGTGAATTTTCTGCCCGGTTTAAATGAATTCCATAATCTGCATTCAACGAGAATCTCTTGGTGATTTTATATCTACCGCCTATTCCAATTGCGTATTGCGTGTTTTCTTGCTCGGGATTGGCAATAAAATTATCATGGAAAACCGTAGGGGCGACTTCCGCAGAAAAATTCTCCGTGAATTTTCTTGCGATCAAAACTTGCATGGTATATCCCAAACGATGTTTAAATTCCAAACCCGGTAAATTCTCTTCTTCCAGTCCCGAATTGACCAAAAAGCTGCTAAAACCAACAACAGTAACCGGCATTCCTTCCGTTTGCTGTTGTAACAATCCGAATTTAGCAGACAAATCATAAATTTTCCCGTATGAACTTCTTGATGCACTTAACTGAAAACCATCAGTGAGGCCGTAAATAAACTTGATGTCCGTAACCGCGTCATCCAACCCAAAAAAGGTATCAAAACCGTTTTTTACGCTGCCAAAGCGATGCGAGACCACAAATGCCAACTGATTTTGAGCAACCATTTTAGTCGATTCGAAATTGACGATTTTCAAACCTTTAAATGTAGCTAACACGGGTGTCACAGTCGCATTTTGATCTATTTCATCCAAGAGATCATCTTGTGCGAAAGCAGATAAACTGCAGCAAAATATAAGGAACAGTATATTTTTCATAATCAAAAAAATCTGCCTATTCAAAATAGGCAGTTTTAAAAATTTTACTTTTTGATAAAGTTCATTCTTTTTACGGCTTCGCCCTGTGTAAATTCAACAATATACACCCCGCTGCTCCAATTGGAAACATCAACATTCGCAGCATTTTCGGAGCCATCAATTGAGAATTTCCCGGTAAAGAGGGTTTTACCGTTCAGGTCATAAACCTGGACATCAATGCTCCCAATGATGCCGCTAAATTGTAAGTTTAATTGTGTGCTCGACGGATTGGGATACACAGCAAAATCCACATCTTTGAAATGATTCACACCCATTGACGGATTCACGGTAATCACGCCCTGCATACTTGGATGGATTCCACAATGGTAAGCATTGCTTCCTTGTTGCGTGAAGGTATATTCAAAGGTTTCACCCTGGTTAAAAGTGCCGCTTTCAAAGCTTTCCGTGCTTCCTGCATCAGAAGTAACCGTGTGAGGCGCAGAGTCTGTTATCGTCCAAATAACGGTGTCGCCTTCTTCAATTTCCAGACTTGCGTCTTCTACACTTATGCCCATGTACCAATCCAATTGATGGGTATTTTGAGCGTTGAGAGCCATTCCGCCCATAAAAAGAAAAATTAGTAATCTTGTTTTCATAATAAATGGTTTTTGGTTATTAATTTTTTGAAATTAGCGTGCATTGATCCAGTTTTACCTGTTCCATTAAATCGTCATATCCGATACAGCGACCCTTGATACTGATTTTATCTCCTATTTTAGCTTTTGGTGTTTCTTCGAAATCGCAAAAGACTTTTTGATCCAAAATCAAAAAATCCTTTTTTAATTCGGTGACTATGCCTGAAACTTCAATGGTTTTGTTGAGATAAAGTGATTCCGATTTTGTGGTGTTGGAAAGGAATTCTTTCCCTAAAGTATCGGCCGTCACGACAAAGGCCGCGTCTTCTTTTTGAATGTTGCGATGCTCTTGATAAACGTATTTGTACACTACCAACAGGAGTAGCAACAAAATACCTAAGCCGATTAATAATTTCTTCATTTGAAAAAAATTTTAACCCCGAACAATAATCATTAATAAATTTATAAATTTTAATCCAAATATTTGATAATAATAAAATTATATTATTCTCTTTATTGATATTCCTATTAAAATTGAGGTTTTTTATTGAACTTTTTATATTGTTGATCCCTCTGCAAGATTTTCAAAAGCAACGTTACGAAGCGGATTCTGCGCCGCCGCATTCTGACACCGAAGCTTTTCTATAACCGTTGTTTTTGTGGCTAATTCCATTAGTTGGTTTTTGCTTCAACTGTGTTTTTTGCATATAATTTTGCCAAACAGAAAGCAGCTATCGCCATCACCAAATCCCGAACCGCCACATCTATATAGTTCCAGCTAAAAATGAGTGTTAAAGCAATTATTACCAACCATAAGGATACAATATAAGCTCCTATTTCTGTTTTGGTAAGGACTAGGATTCCTGCCACAATTTCAATAACTCCAACAATCATGATCAATATGGAAGGATCGAAGGGAATAAAATCCGCGAATGCTTCGGGGATGTACTGGCTCCAATCGGTTAAAATATTAGTGAATTTATCCAGTCCTGCTACAATTGGCACAAGTCCGAAGGTAAATTTCAATATATTCTTAACTAGTTTTACGTTGGTTTCCATTGGTTGGCTTTTTAAATTGGTTATACTCTTTGGATATCCGATATCTCAAATGGATACAAAATTTTGTAACTTTTTTTTTAAAGCAACCTCTAAATAGAAAAGAAAAACAGAATGAAGGTCCTGAAAATTAACGACTTCGAGAACCAAAAATTAAGTGCACCTCGAACTTATAAAACAAATCCGGTAGCAGCGCATATAAAAAATTGCTGATCTTCGGGTTTAAAATATTGGTTTACTTTTAAACTTTGAGTTACGGCGGATTAATACTGACAAATCCAACCACAACTTTTAATAACGCTTTGTCGGGTTAGAACAATGAATGCAGCCTTCAAACTTTTAAATGTTTTATGATTGAAAATGATTATGAAATCGACAACTATATTGATCCTAGCTTGACCTATGATAAGATTTCGGATAAATTAAAAATTGGTCAATTAGTTTTGAACGATGAAAAGAAAAAAATTGAAAAAGTTAATCTTAAAACCTTACAAGAAATAATTGAATTTGAAAGAGGAAATAATAAAAAACAGAAGTACTTTCTTTTAAGATTAAGGGATAAATGGCTCCTAAGCATTTTCGATTTTGATGCAAAATTTCTAGCTCCACAAAATATGACTGTTTTCACTTCTAGAAAACACCATCTTAAAATTCATAAGACACAAGACTATCGGATTGCTTACACTATAAGGGAAAATAAAGGTAGTGGCGGTTTTAAAGGACATCATCATTTTAAACCACTTGTAATGACGGTGAATGAATTAATGGATCATTTATACCTTATAAAAAGGCAAGTTTTTGATTTTTCTGAGAAAGATATAGAATATATAAATGAAGTTTTTAAAGATGAAATTAATTAAAATTTGAAGCAATATTGAAACTTTTCATCCCAACTTTAATAGATTTGGTTCTGACATTCCAAAATTTCTTTATAGATGATTCTTACTTATCTGAAACATTAGGTCTCGATCGATAAAATAAAAATTCACGTTTCCAACGAATTATTTTCCCGAAAACCGAATATAATTCGCAACCCAACGAATTAAATTCGTTAAATCTGCATAAAAAGGAAGAGCGAAAGAATAAAATTTAAAATTTGTCCGTAGATTTGTCCGTGTACGTAAATATGTCCGTAACGATGGCGACAATAAACTTTTATCTCGATAAACCCGACAAAAAAGGGCTTGCTCCTATTCATCTTAGGATCAATTGTAATGGAAATCAAATCAAATTAGCTACTGGACAGAAAATTGCAATCGAGGATTTTGACAAAAAAGAACAAAAAGCATTGAGTTTGTCATCTGAATCAGCGGAAATTAATCATTACCTAGGTTTTTTGAGAGAACGTGCGGACGAACTCTTACATCATTCAAATAAAAAGAATTTTTCTCAGGAAGAAATAAAGGACAAACTAAACCAACACATTGAAGGATATAAAGAAAATCATTCAATTAATATAATAAAAGAACAGGTTTCTCTCTATGGTAAACCTTTCACTTTAGTAGATTTATTTGCGGGAGCTGGTGGATTTAGCGAAGGTTTTTTACAAGCAGAAGTAAATAATAAATTTTTCGATTTTATTGCGGCAAGTGATATCAACGAAAATTGCGAGTTAACTCATATTGTTAGATATAACCACCAACTCGGATTAAATGCGGAATTTTTAAGACAAGATATTACCGAACCTGATTTTCTGGACAATTTACTTCAAAAAATTGGAGGCAAAAAAATAGATGTTATCTGTGGCGGTCCGCCTTGCCAAAGTTTTAGCCTAGCCGGCAAAAGAAAAAAATTTGATAAAAAGGATGATTTATTTTCACATTATCTTGAAGTAATAAAGGTTTTACAGCCTAAGTATTTCGTTATGGAAAATGTAAAAGGCATTCTCACAAAAGAAAATGGAAAAATTAAAGATTTAATTATTCAGGAAATAAATTCAATAGTGGACATAAAAGAAATTCCAGTTTTGGTCTCTTTTATTCGAAAAATGAAATCTAAAAAAGATTATTTTTTACTGGAATGTATATTAAAACGTGTTGAAATTGAGAAATTAAGAGATGCAGAAATTGAAGCTGGTCGAGAGGAATTCATCGGCTATGTCGATTCTCGTTTCAAGCAGTTGACGCCTAAAATAGCCAATTATAAAACAAGTAAAACGGATTCCAGAATAAATACTATTAGACATGGATTTAATATTCTCGCTCGAACAAAGGAATGGGAAAAATTAAAACGAGACATCATCAAGGAAAAAGATTATTGCAATATTGACGGTGATGCATTTTCAGAACAATTCACAACTTTCTTAACTCATATAAGTTCAGAAAGTATCATTGAACAAATTCAGAATGCCTTCAGTGAATTAAAAGTACCTGCTATTTACAAAAAGGATTGTGAAGATATTATCTCAGCTCTTAAAATTTATACTTCTTCATTTGACGAAACTGTCGAAACACTTCTTAGAATCTCAACTGAAAGAGAGAAATCCGAACTATTAACCATTTTGGAAAGTATCCGACTTTATAAAATCGAAAAACCTTTTGTAGCGAATGCCTCGAATTACGGAGTTCCCCAAAATCGTGAGCGTGTGCTTTTTATAGGTTGTAGAAAAGACCAGAAATTTATTTCCGAAATACCGCCAACCGTTAAGGAAGAGGAAAAAGTAACAATTTTCGAGGCCTTATATGACTTGGATTTTATTGGCAACAATCAAGAAGCACATCATTACGAATTAGTTGATATTTCAAAACAATTCAACGGTACGGCTAAGAAAATGAAAAGTCTTTTGAAGAAAAGAACCATAGATGGAAAAGTGAATCAAAAGACCGGAAAATTGTTTGCCGAATGGTCAAAAGACGGTAGATTGATTGAGCGATACAAACCACAAACAAAACCTATTTATGTTCGAAATTTTGAAGGGCTGCAAAAAGGAGAGAAATATTTTGATGTTCTCAATAATCACAAAACAAGTAATCAAAATGAATCTGTAATAAAAAGACTTAAAATCATCTTAGAAAATGGTGATTACAAGAAAGCTCAAAGTGATTTAGAAAAATGTGGTTTAACTTCAAACAAAAGAAATTACAATGTTTTAAAACCAAATAAGCAGTCTTCAACAATAATGACCATCCCAGATGATTATGTACATTATAATTCTCCAAGGGCATTAACGGTTCGTGAAATGGCCAGACTGCAATCTTTTGACGATTCATTTGTTTTTCAAGGTAAACGATCAACTGGTGGTAATAATAGAAAAACAGAAGTTCCGCAATATACTTTGGTGGGCAACGCAGTCCCTCCCTTGTTAGCAAGAGCAGTGGCAACTGAGATTTTAAAAAACATCAAATGAGAGTATTAACGTCAGTAGAACAAGCCAAAATAAAACTTCTTACGAAAAATCAGGTTTCACTAACACTCATCGAGCCCACAGAAACAGGTTTGAAAAAATCAATAATGGATGCCACTGGTTCTGTTCGAAGTTTTTTAAAAGAGAATCACATCCACGATTATGAAATTCAAGGACAAGGACCCGAAAACAAAATTCAGTTCGATGCAAAAATTTACGAAGATTTTCGGATTATAAATTCTACAACCTCATTATATCGACCAAAAACAAAAAAAGGCGACCCTAGAATTTGGTTTTCTGGACTAACGAAAATTACAGAACCAAATGATATTATTGCTATCATTTTTCATTCTGGCTCATTCCATATTTTCAATTTAACCCAGTTGAATATTGAAGCGTTAATAAATTCAAATCTACTTAATCCATTAAAGGAATTAATTTCTGAAATTAGTGGTCATGCCAACGAAATAGCTTTTGAATTATTAGCAATGCTGAGAAAAGTTGCGAATTCCGGACCAATTCCTTCCATGGTCGCAGCTGATACTTCAGTTGGTCGTACCTTGGAAACTGCATTAGGGATTGCCATAAATTCTTCCAAACAACCGGATTATAAAGGAATTGAGCTGAAATCATTTAGAAATAATCGAACAAATAGAAAGAATTTGTTTGCTCAAGTTCCTGATTGGTCGTTAAGTAAGTTTAAAAGTTCAGCAGAAATTTTGGATGCATTTGGTTACAACAGAGAAGAGAATTTTAAACTTTATTGCACCGTTTCTGCAATTACACGAAACTCTCAGGGTTTATCATTAAAACTTGATTCAGATATTAAACGCCTCATTGAAAATTCGGACAAACCAGAAATTGGCGATTTTGTCGTATGGACTTTAGAAAAATTACACAGCCGATTACAAGAAAAACATAAGGAGACATTCTGGGTAGAAGCTGACTGCACATTTATTGAAGGACGGGAGCATTTTCAGTATTCATTTGTGGAACACACAAAAAAACCAATTACGTCTCAATTCGATCTCCTGATTGACCAAGGAATAATAACCTTGGATCACTTGATAAAGAGAAATTCTAAAGGGAAAGTTGTTGAGAAAGGACCGATTTTTAAAATCAAACCGAAAGGACTTGATTTGCTGTTTCCACCGAGCGAAAAATATAATTTAATTTAAAACTTTCAGCACAAAATATAAATGTCTTTATTTTCTATCTTCAAAAAACCATTAAATTTAGACTAACATTAAATATAAGTTATGGCGGTAATTGGTAAATTCATAAAGGAGCATCAGAATTATATTAATATTCGTGGAGGAGAAGTTCTAGCAGACGTCGTAACGGATAAAGATCATTTCCAAATTAGAACTTATTCCATGGGAGATTATGATCGGAAAAATGGTGCAAAACAAAATATTCAGTTGACCAAAGAGAAAGCTATTGAATTAAGAAATTTACTCGATCGATTTATTGAAGGTAAATAGTTTTACCCCTAATTAACGAATGATTTTCTTTACCCAGTTTTCTTTTTTGAAACACCAACAAAAATGACCTTCCAATAGACAAAACCTTTTCCCCAATTGAAACAAACTTTCTGCAACACTTTCAAATAAATCGCAATCGGCTTAACTTGCCGTCCTATCAGAATTAAAGATTATGAAAGAGCAAAAAGTGCTAAATTATATTGAAGATGTATTGGAAAATATGCCAACGGATTGGTTGAAACTCACCACCCACCGATTGGATATTTACAACGAACAATTAGCCAAAACCCAGTTTATAGAGCAGTTTGAAGATTTATATAAAGAAAATAATTCCAAGACTTCGGCATTAAGTGCTTTGCCCACAGCATTCGATTATGTTCGTTTGGGTCATCCGTTGTCCTGTATTTTGGAATGGACAATTGCCAAGCTGAATACCATAAAGGCGGATCATGTTATCGGTTTTTCCTCAAAAACAATTCCTGTTCTGGCAGTGCTAAGAAAGAATTTATTGGATCAAAAAAATACACGAATCTTATATATTGGTGAACTTCCAAAAACTTTTGATTTGGAAACAGTGAAATGTGTTTACGGTTACAATTTTGAAATCAAAAAAGTTGAGAATATTGATGAGGTTTC
>DASSWB010000066.1:0-10757 GCA_035705495.1 Salinimicrobium sp.
CAACGCAACGCTGACAATTAATTCGTTTGATGATTACCAGTTCTATGAAGTAGATGAATACAGTCTGGTCAAAATGGGTCGTCGCTGGTTTGGTGATAATTTCAACATTCAAAATAGTCGGGCATACAATTTTAAATTCCCCAACTTAATAGAATCGGAGCCTGTTGAGGTGAAAATACTTGCTGCTGCTGCTTCAGAAATTGATACGCACATGGATGTGCGTATCAATGATCAACCCGTGGGGTCGATGCAATTTAATGATATTACTGAAAATATTTTGGCAATGGACGGCTCACTTTCTGCCCAATACAATGCAAATTCAGATGAGATCGACATAGAACTTATCTATAATAATATGGGAAATCCTGCCAGTACTGCTTACCTGGATTTTATAAGTATTGAAGCTGAAAGACTGCTCCAAATAGAGGGAAAACAACTTCATTTTACAAACGAAGAAGCGGCCAGCGCATCTGGAATTGGCGAATATGTGATACAAAATGCTTCAGATGTAAGTGAAGTGTGGGACGTGACGAATCTTACTTCGGTTTTTGCTTTAGAAGATGTGGGAACTGGCAACACTTATAATTTTAAAGCCGAATTGGGAGCGGAAAGAAAATATGTAGCGATTTTGCCTTCAGATTATCACACGCCTCAAAAAGAATCCGACTCTAAAGTCGAAAACCAAAATTTAAAAGGAACTATCTTCAAAACGGCGCAAAATGATTTTGAAGACCTGGATTATTTATTGGTAACCACCGAAGCCCTTAGATCTCAGGCGGAAAAACTTGCAAACCATAGAAGGAATTTTGACGGACTGCACGTTAAAGTCGTAACGGTCGATAAAATTTATACCGAATTCAGTACCGGTAAACAAGACATAGTCGCCATAAGAAATTTTATAAAGTATATATATGACAATGCTTCTTCGATAGATAACCGTATTAAGTACATCGGACTTTTAGGGGAGGCTTCCGTAGATTATAAAGATCGGTTGGAAGACAATAACAATATTGTTCCCACTTACGAAGATTATCAAAGTTTTTCACTCACAGGAGCTTTTGTAACAGATGATTTCTACGGGATGATGGATCCTTTAGAAGGGAATATTTCTTCTTCGGACATGTTGGATATCGCCATAGGAAGAATGTTGGCTGATGACGCCCAGATGGCGGAAGAGGTAATCAGTAAAATTATTGACTATGACAAAAAAGAATCCTACGGAAGATGGAGGAATAATGTTGTCACGATAGCAGATGATGCTGCGAACGTAAATGAATTTTACAATCTAATCGAACATACAGATGATTTGGCGAATGGTATTTCGCTCAATAAACCGACTTTAAATGTTTTCAAAATATATCTTGATGCATTTCAACAGGAATCTTCTGCTGGAGGTGATAGATATCCAGCGGTAAACGATGCCATTAATGATGCAGTCGAAAAAGGAGCCTTGGTAATCAATTATTTTGGGCATGGTGGGGAATCTGGATTGGCGCATGAACGTGTAGTGACACAATCGGATGTAATGAATTGGTCCAATACCGCTCATTATCCATTATTTGTCACCGTAACATGTCAGTTTACAAAATTTGACAATCCATTGCGTATATCTGCGGGGGAACTTGTAGTGACAAATCCAACGGGTGGCGCCGCAGGATTGATTTCGACCACAAGGGAAATCACCATTCCCGATGGAAAGGTTTTCAACAATAACCTTAACCCATTTTTATATGAATATGGCGGACCTTCAAATATTTCCATTGCGGAAGCTTTGCGTAAAACGAAAAACAGTGTTTCAATTGGAGGCAAGAGAAATGTGAGTTATTTTGGGGATCCAGCAATGAAATTGTCCTTACCGGATCCAAATATCAGATTGACGAAAATCAATGATGTTCCCATTGAAACTTCAACAGATACATTAAAAGCCTTGAGTCATATTAAATTTACCGGCGAAGTTGTGTCGCCGGATGGAAATTTACTGTCTAATTATAATGGTATTTTGGCAGCAACTGTTTTTGATAAAGAAATTGAACGACAAACTTTGGGCAATGATAATGTGAGAGGAAACAATAACCAGCTGCTCATTCTGGATTTCACAACTTTAGGCGAAATTATTTTTCGCGGACAAGCATCTGTAACGAACGGCTTGTTCGAATTTGATTTTGTGGTTCCCAGGGATATCGCCATTCCTGTGGGCGAGGGAAGAGTCAGTTTTTATGCCGAAAAAAATAATGAACTGGAAGATCAAACAGGATACAATAACAGCATTTTAATTGGCGGATTGAATGAAAATGCACCCGAAGACAATGAGGGTCCAGAAATACTGTTGTACATGAATGATGAAAATTTTGTTTCGGGAGGCACCACAAATTCTTCTCCTTTTATTCTTGCGAAATTGGCGGATGAAAATGGTATCAATACAGCAAGTGGTATCGGTCACGATATTGTGGCCATCATTGATGGTGATGAATCAAATCCATATATCCTCAATGATTATTATGAAACTGAAGTCGACGATTATACCAAAGGAACAGCTTATTATAAATTAAGGGATTTAGAACCCGGATTGCATACCATGACATTTAAAGCTTGGGATGTTTACAACAATTCCTCCATAGCAGAAATCACTTTTCTGGTGGCAGGAGACGAGGAGCTTTCTATTACGAAGGTTCTGAATTATCCAAATCCTTTTCATAACTACACCGAATTCTGGTTTAATCACAACCGACCCTTTGAACCATTGGAAGTACAAGTCCAAGTTTTTACGGTAACAGGAAAAATTGTATGGTCGCAAAATCAAACAATTAACACCGACGGATTCCTCTCGCGCGAAATTACTTGGGATGGGAAAGACGACTTTGGTGATGCCATAGGTAAAGGGGTGTATGTGTACAAACTCACCGTCAAATCCACCCTGACAAACAAAAAGGTGGAAAAATTTGAAAAACTGGTCATACTCTAACAGGAATAAAAATATATATTTGTCCAACATAAATTTTGAAATGAAAAATACAACTGTTTGTTTTTTAGGTCTTTTTCTCTTATTTAGTATAAAAAATCATGCGCAAGAAGAGCAAAATCGAGTGATCACCACCTCGGTTCCATTTCTCTTGATTGCTGCAGATGCCAGGGCGGCAGCGTTGGGAGATCAAGGTGTGGCCAGCTCGCCGGATGCTTTCTCGCAACAATGGAATCCTGCAAAGTATGCTTTTGCAACTTCAGAAAACGGAGTAGGATTTGCTTATACACCTTATTTAAGAGAGCTTGTTTCTGATATTGATTTGGGGACTATTACCTATTTTAACAAGATCAGTGACCGTGGAGCTTTTGCGGCGAGTATTAGATATTTTGGATTGGGCGGAATTGAATTGAGGCAAGATTTACTTCAGGAACCAAGAGAAGTTCAACCCAACGAATTTGCAATTGACCTTTCTTATGCTTTAAAATTGAGTGATGAATTTTCTATGGCGGTAACCGGAAGGTTTATCAATTCCAATTTAAAAATTCCTGGAATTGATGGAGATGCTTCCGCTGCGAATACTTTTGGAGTTGATGTTTCGGCTTTTTATCAAAGCCAGACGCTTACATTTACTGATTTCGACGGAAGATGGCGTGGAGGTTTGAATATTTCGAATATAGGACCTAAACTTAAATATGATGATGCAGGTCAAGAAAATTTTATACCAACTAACTTCCGAATTGGAGGAGGATTTGATTTCATTTTAGATCCGTCGAATAAAATATCAACTCAAGTGGAATTTAGTAAATTGTTGGTGCCAACTCCCCAAGATTTTGATAATGATGGGGACATCGATTTTGACGATGCCCAAGAATATAATGAGATCAGTTCATTTGGTGCAATATTCTCGTCTTGGAATGATGCTCCGGATGGAATGTCTGAAGAATTGAAAGAGGTAACCTGGGCATTGGGTGCAGAATATTGGTACGAAGATAGTTTTGCCTTTCGTTTGGGATATTTCAGCGAAGCGGAAGACAAAGGATTCAGAAAATTCATGGCTTTGGGAGCCGGATTTAAATATACAGCAATCAGCCTTGATGTATCTTATCTTTTTTCAACCTCACGAGTACAAAATCCGTTGGAAGGAACGCTGCGTTTCGGACTCACATTTAATTTTGGAGGAGAAAGTGCTGGGTAGAAATCAGCTTTTTTAAAATTAAAAAAAGTATCAAATATCAATTTTGATACTTTTTTATTTTTGTGCTACCTTGGCGTTCGAAAAAATAGGAATGAAAGAAATTAAAATCACTTCAGTATTGGAGGTTTATGAATCTCTTGAAGAACTTCCGCGCTTTGTTCAGGATCTTTTTGAAGATGCTGTAAATGCTAGGGAAAAAGCCTATGCACCTTATTCGCAGTTTAATGTTGGTGCAGCCATTCTTCTACAAAATGGGGAAATTATTACAGGTAGTAACCAAGAAAATGCATCCTATCCATCAGGATTATGTGCAGAACGAACAGCTGTTTTTTTTGCGGGTGCCAAATTCCCAAATGAAATTATAAAATGTTTGGTGGTCACTGCAAAATCTGCCAATCACTTGCTCATCACACCTGTTCCACCTTGTGGTGCTTGCCGTCAGGTAATAGCAGAATACGAAGAAAGACAGGAGCAGCCAATAGAAATATATTTCATGGGCGAAAGGGGCAAAGTGGTAAAAGCATCATCTTTAAAAGACCTATTGCCTTTTTCATTTGATAAATCCTGTTTATAGGAATATTTTAAATAGGAAAACAGTTTTTGGATTCTACCGAAAGTAGTATTTTTGTTGATTCTATGACAAAAAAGGCTGTCATCGTTAAAACTCATAATTAAGATGAAAAAAATAACAAAAGCCGTTTATTTGAAATGGTATGAAGATATGCTGTTCTGGCGTAAATTCGAAGATAAACTAGCTCAAGTATATATCCAGCAAAAAGTAAGAGGGTTTTTACACCTTTATAATGGACAAGAAGCTATTTTGGCAGGTTCACTGCATGCGATGGATCTTTCAAAAGATAAAATGATCACCGCCTATAGAAACCACGTACAGCCTATAGGAATGGGAGTGGATCCCAAAAAGGTAATGGCCGAATTATATGGAAAAGGCACCGGAACATCCCAAGGTCTGGGTGGTTCTATGCATATTTTTTCAAAAGAACATCGGTTTTACGGCGGACACGGAATTGTGGGAGGACAAATTCCGCTTGGGGCAGGAATTGCTTTTGCCGATAAATACTTCAAGAGAGATGCGGTTACCTTAACTTTTATGGGGGACGGTGCAACAAGACAAGGATCTCTGCATGAAACCTTTAATATGGCGATGAACTGGAAATTGCCAGTGGTTTTCTGTGTTGAAAACAACGGGTATGCAATGGGAACATCTGTGGCAAGAACCGCCAACCATACAGATATTTGGAAATTGGGACTTGGATACGAAATGCCTTGCGGACCAGTAGATGCGATGAATCCCGTGAAAGTCGCCGAAGCAATGGATGAAGCCATTGAACGCGCGCGATCTGGTGGCGGACCTACTTTTTTAGAATTAAAAACATATCGGTATAGAGGCCATTCAATGAGTGACGCTCAAAAATACAGAACCAAAGAAGAGGTTGCGGAATATCAAAAAATAGATCCCATTACCCAAGTGCTTGATGTGATCAAAAAGAAAAAATATGCAACCGATGCAGAAATCAAGGAAATAAACAAGCGCGTTAAAACCTTGGTTGATGAGTGCGAAAAATTTGCGGAGGAATCTGATTTCCCTGAGAAAAATGTGATGTACGATGTTGTATATGAACAAGAAGATTACCCGTTTATACCACATAAATTATAAGTTATGGCAGAAGTAATCAATATGCCGCGATTGAGCGACACAATGGAAGAAGGAGTTGTCGCCAAATGGTTAAAACAAAAAGGTGATAAAGTAGAAGAAGGTGATATTTTGGCAGAAATAGAAACCGATAAAGCGACGATGGAATTTGAATCGTTTTATGCTGGCACCTTGCTTCATATTGGTATTGCTGAAGGTGAAACTGCTCCAGTTGATGCTTTGTTGGCAATTATTGGGGAAGAAGGTGAGGATATTTCAGGACTTTTAAAGAAAAATGGATCTGCCAGCGAAGCTGATTCGGAGAAATCTGCCGAAAAGGAAGATGAAAAGAAATCTGATGAACCTTCCAAAGAGGAATCCAAAGAGGATTTACCTGAAGGCGTAGAAGTGATTACAATGCCGCGTTTAAGTGATACCATGACCGAAGGTACAGTGGCGACCTGGATTAAAAAAGAAGGAGACCAGGTAGAAGAAGGCGATATTTTAGCGGAAATAGAAACCGATAAAGCCACAATGGAATTTGAATCTTTCTATTCCGGAACATTGCTTCACATCGGAATTCCAGAAGGTGAAAGTGCTGCAGTTGATAGCGTCTTGGCAGTAATTGGACCAAAAGGAACTGATATTTCCGGAGTTATTGAAGGTTTCAAAACTGGAAAAATATCTGCTTCAAAGGGAACCGATAAAAATGAATCTTCAAAAGAAGAAGAGAAGGAGGTTTCTGGAAGTACAGAAACAAACCAAACGTCTCATTCCGGTGAAAGAATATTTGCTTCGCCATTGGCCAAAAGAATCGCAGAAGACAAGGGAATCAACTTGGCAGACGTGAAAGGTTCGGGCGAAAATGGTAGAATTGTCAAAAAAGATTTGGAAAACTATCAGCCTTCCGCAGAAAAATCAACTACAGCAGAAACGAGCAAATCCGCAGCGCAAGTATATACGCCTGCTGGAGAAGAGCATTTTGAAGAAGTGAAAAATTCTCAAATGCGCAAAACTATCGCTAAGCGTTTGGGTGAATCTAAATTTACGGCTCCGCATTATTACTTGACGATTGAAATTGACATGGAAAATGCAATTCAATCAAGAGAAAAAATCAATGAAATGCCAGATGTAAAAGTCTCTTATAACGATTTGGTTATAAAAGCAGCTGCTTTGGCAATAAGAAAACATCCGAATGTAAATACGCAATGGAACGGTGATACTACCCGAATTGCGAAACATATCCATATTGGGGTTGCCGTTGCCGTTGAAGATGGTTTGGTGGTTCCGGTTTTAAAATTTGCCGATCAAATGACGCTGACAAACATTGGTGCAAATGTTAAAGAACTGGCCGGAAAAGCTCGCAATAAAAAATTACAACCTCAAGAAATGGAAGGAAGTACTTTTACGGTTTCCAATTTGGGGATGTACGGTATTAGGGAATTTACGAGTATTATAAATCAACCGAATTCGGCTATTATGTCTGTGGGTGCCATTGTGGAAAAACCTGTAGTGAAAAACGGGCAAATTGTGGTGGGAAATACAATGACCATCACTTTGGCCTGTGATCACAGAACGGTTGATGGCGCAACTGGATCTGCTTATTTACAAACTTTCAAATCCTATATGGAGAATCCGGTATTAATGCTTGTTTAATTTTTATTGAATTTTTAAAAACCTAAAAAATCCTGCTCTTGTGGGATTTTTTCATCTTAATAAATTATGCATAAAAGCCTCTTACATTTCATCTTTTTAAGTTTTTTCCTGCTTTTGAATTCTTGTGGAGAGACTGGAAAATCCACCGTTTCTGAATTGGATTCAACGAAAAACGAAATTACCAACCAAGAAGAAAATCCCATAGAAATTTCCCCTGAAACAATGGAGAAAACAGTTTTTTATTTGGCTTCGGATGAGTTGAAGGGTAGAAAAACAGGGACGGAAGGTATAGAAGAAGCTGCTCTTTTTATAGAAGATATTTTTTCAAATCATAAAATACAACCGTATTTCTCAACTTATCGGGATACTTTTTCGGTGAATGAAACCGAAGCTTTTAATATTGTTGGGTATATTGAAGGTAACGATCCCAAGTTAAAAGAGGAGTTTATCATCATAGGAGCCCATTATGATCATGTGGGAATCACCAAGGCCTTGAATGGAGACGATATTGCCAATGGGGCCAATGACAATGCAACGGGAACTGCTGCGGTTTTGGAAATCGCAAAGCATTTTTCTAAAACCAAAAAAAATAAAAGAAGCCTTTTGTTCGTGCTTTTTTCTGCGGAAGAAATGGGATTAAAAGGATCTTTCCATTTGTCCAAGAAACTCCGAGAGGAGGGATTGAACCTTTATGCGATGTTGAATATTGAAATGATCGGGATTCCGATGAAAGACAAAACCTATTCCGCTTATTTGACAGGTTATAAAAATTCCAATTTTGCGGAAAAGTTCAATTTGTATACCGGCAAAAATGTGTTCGGATTTCTTCCTCAGGCGGAAGCATATAAATTGTTTCAACGAAGTGATAACTATCCGTTTTTTCAACAATTTTCTGTTCCGGCACAAACACTTTCCAGCTTTGACTTTACGAACTATGATTACTACCATCATGTAGAAGATGAAGCCGAATTAATGGATTATAATTTTATGGCGAATCTCACTGAATACCTCATTTTGGGAATCAAAGAGATGGCAAATACTTCCAGTAAGGAAATCAAATTGGCGATGTAATGAAAAATATTATAATTACAGGAACGAGTAGGGGAATAGGACTTGAACTGGTTAAGCAGTTTTCGGAAATGGACCACAATGTCCTTGCGCTTTCAAGAAATACTCAACCAGTGGAAACTTTGGGATTGAAAAATGTCAAATCCATTGGTTTTGATATTACCGACGAAAATTCTTTTTCGGAAGTTAAAAAAATTGTGGGTAATTCTTTTTCCAACATTGACATCCTCATCAATAATGCGGGTGCAATTGTGAACAAACCATTTAGTGAAACGACTACGAGCGATTTCAAAAAAGTATTTGAAACAAATGTTTTTGGTGTTGCTGAATTGTGTAGAACTTTGATTCCTTTTATGGGAAATGACTGTCATGTGGTAAATATCAGCAGTATGGGTGGTGTTCGTGGAAGTGCGAAGTTTCCGGGGCTTGCAGCTTACAGCTCAAGTAAAGGCGCATTGATCACGCTTACTGAATTGCTCGCAGAGGAATACAAAGAAACCGGACCTGCATTTAATGTTGTGGCACTTGGTGCTGTTCAAACCGAGATGCTACAAGAAGCTTTTCCCGGATATCAAGCACCGCTTTCTGCTGCGGAGATGGCAACCTATATTGTGGATTTTGCGCTGACAGGAAATAAGTATTACAACGGAAAAGTTTTAGAGGTTTCGAAATCCACACCCTGATTAAATGCAGCAGATTCTTGAAAAATATCTTCCTTTTCATGCGGTAGCGCCTCTTTTTGAATTGATAAAATCGAACAACGTTCACCTAAAAATCGTTAATGAAAGAAAAACCCGACATGGGGATTATCGCAGGATGCCGAATGGTGTTCAACAAATAACCGTGAACGCAAATCTGAACAAGTATCGGTTTTTGATCACACTGGTTCATGAAATAGCACATTTAATTGCTTTCGAAAAATTCGGCAGAAACATAAAACCCCACGGAACTGAATGGAAACGGACTTTCCAAATGCTCATGTTGCCGTTTATCAGGCCTGAAATTTTTCCGAACCAAATATTACCTATTTTGGCAAAACATTTTAAAAATCCGAAGGCAAGTAGTGATACAGATGCACATTTATCGGTTGTTTTGAAACAGTTTGATCCCGAGAATTCCCAGCATTATATTTTTGAAATTCCCACGGGGAGTACGTTCAGGATTTATAACGGAAAAGTTTTTAAAAAAGGAATGAAAAGAGTAAAAAGATATGAATGTATGGAAGTCGATTCTGGTAAAATTTATCTTTTTCAACCAAATGCTGAAGTTGAATTATTGTAAATGATTATCTTCTCCAACTCAATTTTTCGAATTTTTGAAATGAAAAAAATATTTGTTTTGCTGTTTTTCTTCGGATTAAATGCTGCTTCGCAAAATGTTGAGGTGGAATTTATAGAAAAGGAACCACTTGCCGCAGATCAATATTTTGGTCATGACATTTTTGATGCGGCTTATTTTGGCGTTAATAACACTTTCTACAAACAACAGGGAATCAAGATCAATCAGTTTTCCGATTTGCAATTAGGCGAGATTACGAGTGCCGATCTTTTGAATCCGTTGCAGATTTTACTCTTTTATAGAAATACGAATACAGTGGTTGTTTTGGATAATAATCTGGTTGAGAAGAAGAGATTCAATTTCAATAAAACTGAAAACTTCAAAAATATTGGATACGCCGGTAGTGCTGCAGGAAACCGATTGTGGATTTACAATTTGGATGCAAAGCGAATAGAAATCTGGAATCCTGAAGTGAGCAGTGACAATTCCGTGCAAAAAATGGTTCCGCTCAAGAATGAAATAAAAGGTATTACCACCAATTACAACTACTGCTGGATCTTTACTTCGGAAAAATTAAAAATGTACAACGTTTACGGAGTTTTGGTCAAGGAATATCCGATTCAGAATATCACAAAAGCGCAACAGTACAACGGCGATTTGATTTTTTTGAAAGAACGAAAATTATATTTCTTGGGGAAAAAATCCGAAGAAGCCATACGAATTCTTACAGCGGATTTTCAATTTGAACAGTTTCATTTCGTAAATGAAATATTATATATTTACGACAAGCAGTATATTCACAAATACAGAATTTTTCAGCCTTAAAAAATTATAAAAATGCATGTAGCCATCGCAGGGAACATTGGTGCCGGAAAAACGACATTGACAAGATTATTAGCAAAGCATTACAATTGGGAACCACAATATGAGGATGTACTTGAAAACCC
>DASSWB010000067.1:0-38423 GCA_035705495.1 Salinimicrobium sp.
CCAATCAGGATAAAATTTTGCAACCGCAGCATAAGTATAAACCACAAATAGCTGTAAAACGATGAAAAGCCAACACCAATGCGGCATGGAAATTCTTTTTATTGCCGGTTTTAACCACGCATCTACGGACGCAAATCGCTGTGCGGGCAGTAAAATCATCATAAAACAAAGCAGCATCAAAAGGTAATAATGATTGTTGTAAGAAGATTTTTGCATCAAGTAAACAGCCGTCCACATCAATGCATAAGCGGCGATACTGAATTTATATTTGAACCCGACCATCACCCATATTCCCAAAACGCCCATTATGGCGTAATAATAAATCATTCCGTCACCGGGAAGCGGTTGCAGAAAATCAAACCCGATAAAGTTGAAAGTGAATTCGGGTTCGATTAAAATCCGCTGAACCCATCCTGTGGCAATTGCCCCAAAAGCTTCAACTGCAAGCAAAAATCCAAATACGACCCTGAAAACAATCAGGCCGGAATTATCAATTTGCTTAAACAGCCATTTATCCAGCATAGTGTTTTTTGATGTACGCGCGCGAGAACACTTCGTCCTTTTGTATTGCCTCTTTTAAATCTTCGGTATTTCCAAAATTGATTTCATCGCGGATTCTTTTTAGAATTTCTATCTGTAAAAATTCTCCGTAGATGTCCTTTTCAAAATCAAAAAAATGGGCTTCGATGGTTTTTTCGGTACCGCCAACAGTGGGATTAAAACCAATGCTCATCATCCCGTAAACCTCAACGCCTTCAATAACGGATCTTACAACATAAACTCCGATTTTTGGGATCAGTTTATAAGTTTCAGCGATTTCAATATTGGCTGTGGGAAAGCCGAAATCTTTTCCCAAACCTTTGCCTTTCACAACAGTTCCCGAAAGCATAAACGGTCGACTCAAATATTTGTTGGCCAATTTTATTTTTCCTTCAAAAAGTGCATTTCTGATTTTTGTTGAACTCACGGCAATATGTTCGACTTCCTGTTTGGAGATTTCTTCAACTTCAAACCCGAATTCCTCTCCGAATTTTTTTAAATCTGAAATATCGGCACTACGGTTTTTTCCGAATCTGTGGTCGTAACCGATGATGATTTTTTTTGCTTTGAGTTGTTTCAAAAGAATTTCCTGTACAAACTCGGCCGCTTCCATTTGGGAAAACTCTTTCGTAAACGGATGAACAATTAAATGATCTACACCTTCCGCAGCAAGTAGTTGTTTTTTTTCATCAATTGTATTGATGAGTTTGATGCTGTCATCTTTTTGAAGCACCATTCTCGGATGTGGGAAAAACGTAAGAATCACCGATTCCAAATCTTCTTTTTTAGCTGATTTGACCAGTTTTTTTATAATCTTTTGATGACCTATATGAACTCCATCAAAAGTACCTATGGTGACGACTGTATTTTTTTCGCTTTGAAAAGAAGCTGTGCTTTTATGCTCTTTCAAGATTGAGATTTATTTGCCATTAAACGTATTCATCGTATTCGTGATTCCGGCGGTTCCAAATGATTTTACGATTTCAACCGAAAGATCCAGCCTTTCTTGAAGTTTTGATTCTTCTTCGGAATTCCATTCGCCCAAAACATAATCTACTTGTCTTCCTTTTGTGAATTCATCACTGATACCAAATCGAAACCGATTGTAATTGGTGGTTCCCAATTGATTCTGGATATCTTTCAGGCCGTTGTGCCCACCGTCGCTTCCTTTGGTTTTCACTCTAATTGTTCCGAAACCCAAATTCAAGTCGTCTGTAATGACCAAAAGGTTTTCCAACGGAATTTTTTCTTTTGCGAGCCAATAATTCACTGCTTTCCCGCTTAAATTCATATATGTACTTGGTTTCAGCAAAATGAACGTTCGTCCTTTGAATTTATAAGTCGCTACATCGCCAAGTTTTGCGGTTTCGAAAGCAATATCTTCTTTTTTTGCCAGATGATCCAACACTTTAAAACCGATGTTGTGGCGTGTATTTTCATATTTGGGACCAATATTTCCCAAACCGGCGATTAAGAACTTCTTCATGGGTTCTGTCTCTTCAATGGGTTTTTTACTGCCTAAAATTCTTCCGAAGAAAGCAAGCATATTTTTTTGTTTTCGTAAAAATAGAAAAAGCATCCCAAATCCGACGAAATAATCGGTTTCAGGATGCTTTTAAAATCTAAAAAACTGTGTTTATTCAGTTACTTCAGTTGCAGGAACTTCGTCAGCAGCTGTTTCTTCTTCATCTTCAGTATCAGCAATAACGTTTCTAGACGTTCTTACTTGACAGATTACAGTGTTATCAGGGTGCATGATTTTGTAGTTATCGCTGGCTACAGCAGTAACATAAAGCTTGTTTCCAATTTTTAGGTCGGTAATATCAGCTTCAATAAAATCAGGTAAATTGCTTGCCAAACCTTTAACTTTCATTCTTCTAAGGTTGAAACGCAATACCCCACCATTTTTCACACCACGTGCAACTCCTTTTGTATGTACAGGAATTTCCATCATGATTTCTTTATCTTCAAAAATTTGATAGAAATCGATGTGCATAATGGCATCAGTTACCGGGTGGAACTGAATATCCTGAAGAACAGCATCATACTTTCCTCCATCTTTCAAATCAATAACCACGGTATGTACATCTGGTGTATATACCAAGTTTTTGAATGCAATCTCTTCCGCTGAAAAGTGTAATGGTTGATCTCCTCCGTATAATACGCAAGGCACCTGTCCAGCATTACGTAAGGCTTTTGTTGCTTTTTTGCCTACGCTTTCTCTTTTAGATCCGTTGATCGTAAGTGACTTCATTGTTTGTAATTATAGTTAATAAAAATTTACATTAAAAATTGTGAGCTTATGGATTCATTTTCATGAACCTTTCGCATCACATCGGCAAAAAGTGTTGAGCAGGAAACCACTCTTATCTTTTTACTTTCCTTTTTCAGCGGAATTGAATCGGTTACAATTAATTCCAGCAGTTTCGACTTTTCTATTTTTTCGTATGCATCTGCCGATAAAATTGGATGCGTACAAATTGCGCGAACGCTCAATGCACCACGTTCCATCATTAAGTCGGCTGCTTTTGTCAATGTTCCGGCGGTATCCACCATATCATCAACAAGCACAACGTTTTTTCCTGTTACATCGCCAATCAATTCCATATAGGAAATCACATTGGCTTTTGCCCTTTGTTTATAACAAATTACCACCTCGCTTTCCAAAGCTTTTGAATAGGCATAAGCTCTTTTGGAACCACCCATATCGGGCGATGCAATTGTGAGGTTTTCCAAGTTCAAACTCCTTAGATATGGTAAAAATATAGTAGATGCAAATAAATGATCTACTGGTTTTTCAAAGAACCCTTGGATTTGATCTGCATGCAAATCCATCGTAATAATTCGGGTTGCCCCGGCTGTTTCCAGCATTTTTGCCACAAGTTTAGCAGCGATTGGAACACGAGGCTTGTCTTTTCTATCTTGTCTTGCCCATCCGTAATATGGAATAACTGCTGTGATATGTCTGGCAGAAGCTCGTTTTGCGGCATCTATCATTAACAACAGTTCCATTAAATTATCGGAATTTGGAAAAGTCGAACCGATTATAAAAACCCTTGCTCCCCTTATTGATTCCTCAAAACTCGGTTGAAACTCCCCGTCACTATACGTAGACCGAATTACTTTTCCCAATGCAGCTCCGTAGGAGTCTGCAATTTTTTCCGCCAATTCCCGACTTTGGGAACAGTTAAAAAGCTTGGCTTCGGTAATAGAGTTCGGCATAACTGACTTATTATTTGAAGGTTAACCTAGAAACTTTTTTGAAGCTGCAAATTTATGAATTTATTTGAAGCGGTGAAGATAAATGTGTTTTATTTTGATGGGCAGCAGAAATAAATCATCAGGGATTTATTTTTGAATATTTGAGCGAAAGATTCCATTGCAAGGTTTTTCAGGGAAAACACAGAAATCCGCTAACCATCGTGATAATAACCACTTCAGTTTTTTCATCCATATTCCACTCGGCAACAATTAATTATATATTTTTACAATAGTTTAACCTCTCTTACATAAAAAATGAAAAGATCCGCAGCATTTTTGGTCTCTCTTTTTCTGATCTCCTGCGCAGCCCACCAGCGCTCACATATTAAAGCCAATGAAGAGTTTGTCATAGAATTAAAGAAACCGTCCACACGCGGAGGCGTAGCAGAGATTGCGCTTCAAGGTTTGTTTTTCGGGGCAAATTATTTGGCGGAAAAATCGACCAAAGCACTTACGAGCTCGTATTCCCAATCTCTTTCGGTGAACGATTACTACAATACGGATTTGGGCTATGTGGAAAAAACCTATAATGAAATCCATATAAAAAAATACGCAAATCCCGAGGATCCGGAAATTGAAGAACAATTAAGGGACACGATTACCAGGGAAATAAAATCACTTCCCAAAACACGTGGCACCAAAACAACCAGTTTGTCTTTGGAAAATGCCTTCCGCGAAGAAAAGAATGATCTTTTAAGTTTTCACGCTGTAATTGAACTGATAAGTGATCCTGAAAACCCCGGAGTTACACGATTAAGTTTCAATGAATTGTACATATTTTTTTCAAGAACAAAAGTTTTTTCCGACGAAGACCTCAATGCCAGATTTTCTGTTTCCATAGAAGGCCAATGGAGAAACACAGATGGTACTCCTATGAAGGATACGCTAATAGAGCAGGAATATGAATTCCGCAACCTCAAATACGGACCCGAAAATCAAATTGATACACCAATTTTATCTCCTTGGTATGTGGATATACCCATTGCGAAAGAACTAGAAGAAGGTTTAAAATACGGAGTGGTTCAAGTAAATGTCCAGCTGGAAGAATATGAAGGCAACAGAAGCAAGTACATCAATCAATTGCCTAGTATTTTGAGTGACAACAAAAATACGATCATCAAAGACGGAGCTGCCACCATTCAAAAGATCACTGATTAAATTTGTGGAATTTTTAAAATGAAAAAAATATTCTTTTTACTTCTTTTCGTCCATTGCATCTCTTCTTTTGGGCAGAATGGTGAAATTCAAATACACGCAAAAGATTTTCATTCTGCACAAATTACTGATATTTTGGTAGATCCGAAGGAAGAATATTTTATCACGGCAGATGAATCCGGAAAAATTTTGATGTACCGGACCAACGATTTTGAATTTCACAAAACCATTTCGGCAGGCGGAAATTTTCCGGTAAAAAAAATGAGGCTCATTTACGGTGACAGTATTCTACTGGTTTCCAAAGGCTATCAATATAATTTTAATTCTTCGGCCGCACCGGACTCATTGATCGCGATTAATTTAAATAACAACGCCATACTTTATAAAAAAGAATCCAGCGCTTATTTTTTAGGAGATGATTCTGATAAATTCTTGATTACCGCAACCCAACAAGATTCCAGATTTCTTTTGGAAGTAATTGATAAAAACGATTTAAACAACAGAATTTATACAGCTGAGTTTTCAGAAAAATTGGTTCGTGCCGCGATTTCTTCAGAAAACAAAAATATGGCAATCCTCACGGGTCAATATTTTGATAGAAAATTGACGATTATCAATATGGCTGCAAATACGGTGCTTTACGAAGAAGAAATTGATCTTCACAACCATTCCATTGCACATCTTGTTTATGATCTTGAACAAAATTTGTATCTGTTTCAACAGGATAAAAATCAAGCCGTGATGGAAATTTATAAATATGATCCCATCACTTTTTCAAAACAAAAAATCAGTTCCTTTTCATTCTCCGGAGGGAACAACATAAAGACCGAAGTTTCCCGTGGAGCAGATTTGAAACTATTTTTATCATCTGATTTCAATTTTTCACCACCGCTGATCCTGAGCCTAAAGAATGGAAATTTTATTCAGCAAAAAATTGCATCGGACAAATCGGTTTCTGTGGGAGCTTATATAAAAAAGAAGGATCAACTGGTATTTTTTGAGGTTTTTAATCAAAATTTAGATGAAATAACGAATTTCTTCACATATAACAGTACAGGCATTTTCCTGGGAAGTTATCCGAATATTTCCCCGGGATTTTACCAAGCTTTCTTTTTACCTGATGACAATTGGATTGCAGATGGTACCGAAACCATAAACTCGGACGGTTCTGGTTGGAATTTCGCCTATCCCGGCAGAAATATCAAATTTTTTGAAAAAGGAACATTCAATAACAGGTTTGCAAAATTATCGCTTCAAGATTACCTCAATATTTATCATAACATAGGACTTACTTCTAAATTTTACCTGGATCTTCAAAGTGGAAAAATGGCTTTTTACTCCAGTAAGATTACTGAAAATTACGAGTACGACAACAAGTATTTTGTTTATGATTTGTTGAACGACAGCGCAAAGCAATTTTCTACTGTTGACGCCGTATTTTTAATCCCCGTGGAATATAATGATGTAGGCAAAAAACTCTTGGTGAGCAATAATGAATATTTTGACACCGGTTATTACAGTCCGCGTGAATTTAAAATTATTGATCCTGAAAAATCCACGGATATTCCTGGGACTTTTAAATATGGAAAATTATCAGAAAATGGAGATTACCTACTTACCGTTAATGGGGAAAATTTGATTGAGATTTTGGATCTTAAAGCCAAAAAGAAAGTTTTCACGCATCAAGCCGAAGATGGTAAATTCGAAATATTTTCCGCAGATGGCGATGCCTTTTTTGTCAGTCTTGCAAATAGGAATATTGATGTTAATAAATGTAATATGGAAACCATTTACATTGTAAAAGAGCAAGGAATTTACAAGCCAACCCTAAAAGACTGCGCATTTATAACCGATTTTGACAGCAAAAATGAAAAGATTGCGATGATTCTCAAGAATTATGGAATTGCGGTAAATGATAAAATTTTAGCTTTCAGCCCAACCGAGTTTCCGGAATCCATTTCCTTAAATGAAGATGGAAGCATTTTGATGGCAAATTTAAGTTCTGGAAAAACTACATTGTACAATACTTCCACCCTTGAACTTTTGGGAACAATGATTCATCCCAGTGTGAATTCCCACGTTTTTTTTGAACCTAACGGCAATTTCTTCGGAAATAAGGATCTCGAGGAATATTTATATGCCACGAATAATGGCACTCCAATTCCGTTATTGGAAGCTTCCAATTTTTATAAGCCGGCAAAAATCCTGGAATTATTCGGCGAGCCAGATACGGCATATTTAAAAGCATTAAAAAAAGCGAATGAACTAAGAGAAGCACTGACTTCTCCGCCTAAAAACTCCGCAAAGCGACCCGTTATAACCAATGTGTTTTTCAATAATGAAAAAAACATTCAGGTCAGCGCACATAAATCGGTTGAGGTCACGGTTCAAATTGCGAAAAACACGGCCATCGAAAAATTCCAAATTGAATTGAACAATGTAGAATTAGAGAACCTGAAAATCAGTTCAACCAATAAAGGCGAATATTCTTTTAAAATAAATCTGGTGGACAGCCTTAACCACTTAAGGATCACGGCTATAGATAAAAACCAAGTAACTTCTTTTCCTTTTGAAAAAATCATTCACTACAAAACAAAAGACATTCATCCCGATCTGTATTTGTTGGCTGTGGGAGTTTCCAAATACTCAGATGAAAATTACAATTTGACTTTTGCGGATAAAGATGCTCTAGATATTGCCAAGTTTTATGGCGGAATTTCTGAAAAGGATTATGAAAAATATAATGAACGATTCTTCGGACATCAATATTTTCTGAAAAGCCGAGATCAAGAATTACAGTATAAAAAAATTCAACTTTTCAAGGGTGATTTATACGCGCGTGGTATCTACGATTTATTTCCAGCCAATACTGAAGGTGATATTTGGTTGGAGTTTTTGGATGACAATAAGCTGAATCTGTGGAATTTCCAAACGACAACGATTGATGCTATCGAGGTTCCGGCGGATTATATTGCTCCTTTCATTTCAAAATCCGAATCGATTATCATTGATCCTGATGGAAACGGTTTTTATTTAAAATCGGATAATGAAAAAGTATATTTTTTCAATTTCAGAAATAATTCTTTTACAGATGCCGAATTGCCTTTTACTTCAGAAATACTTGAAAATTCCTTTCCCTTGACGAATCAGCGTTGGATGACTTATCGTGTTGCGCAAGATTATGTGGCTTTCGTAGATACTATTTCCGTAGAAATTTTTAACACCTCTGGAAAAGAATTGGAAGCAGAAAGTTTTGGTTTTAACCTGCCAAATTCCACAGAAAAAATAAGTGCAGTTTCCCATAATGGACAAAAATTACTCGTCGAAACAATGACTGACAGTCTGTATTACGTGGAAGTATTACCTGGTGGAATTATGTCGAAGAAATTACCAATCAAATTAGGTGATGGTTTTCAGAGTCAAGTGCAGTTTTCAAAAGATGCGAATTTCTTTTCTGTATTAACATCGACCGAAAATGGAAAAACGTATAAAAAATTCGATTTACAAGGAAATCTGGTGGATTCCATTATTTACAACGATCAGGATACGGAAAACCCATTTGTCTCACTCGTAAATGGAGAATTACGTTGGATTGAAGAAACCGAACCTATTGCAACGAATAATGGTCTTTTTCGAACCCAAGAAGATTCTTTGCTGATCAATTCCAAGCCCGCTTCTTTTGATGAGGTGAAAGTGAAGTATTTGGTCAATGAAGAGGCCAATTCCCAAAATATACAAGCCAGTTTGAAAGACTTTTTTAAAAACGTAAAAGCCGAAGATCAGGTGATTGTTTTCTTGGCTGGACACGGGGTTTTGGATGAAGATTTCAACTATTATTACGCGCCTCACGATATGGATTTTAATAATATTTCCAAAAATGGGATAAAATATGAAACCATTTTGGAAATGATGGCCAATTCTTCTTCCACCAAACAACTGTTACTGATGGACACTTGCCACGCGGGAAATACATTTGATTTGGATGAAAACGACGAAACCGCCAGTATAGTTCCAAAAATGGGAGAAAGAGGATCGAAGGTCGTAAAATCTGCCGATAAAGCCAATTACAAAATATCGGATGTAATTTCCACGATGTTCGACAATTTTAGTTCCACAAATGGAATCACCATTCTTTCCGCATCTTCGGGTTCTGACGTGGCTTATGAAGCCAAGGAATTAAGTAACGGTGCGTTTACCACGGCATATCTTTCGGCTTTAAAAAATTCATTAAAAGGCAGCGATCTTTGGGTAGAAGAAGAAGATTTAAAGCGACCGATCAAACTTACCAGCGAAATTATTTATGCGATTCAAAAAGACGTCATCACACTCACAAACAAGAAACAGATGCCCGATATTCGAGAAATCAATGAACTCGCGAATATTAAAATTTGGTAGTTTCGTTACTAATCAGATTTTCCTTTGGATCGTTGGTTCATTTACAGAAATTATTTTCTGTCATTGAAATCACTCATTATTCCTCAACTATCTCGTAAACAAACTCAGTGCTGTATCCTTCCATTCCACCAGAAGTGCTTGTCGCGCCACTACCTCTACTTTTGCTATAGCTTTGTTGAATGAAATTTTCCAAAGGATTTTGATTTCCGCTTCTCGTTCCTTCGCCACGGGTTTGGACGGTGGGTTGAAAATTGATGGGAGAAGATGTGGCAAATCCTTTTAATACCAATTTTTCATAGGGAGGACCAAAGGAAAAAATACAATCTTTGAAAACCATTGTCTGTCCCGGGGCCAATTTTCTTTCATTGTCATTGAAATCACAATTGTCATTTGGCATAAATGGCATAATTTCACCTTGGGTATTTATCTCAATAATGCTGAAGTAAAGCGGCCTATCACTTTTGTTGGTCACCTGAAGCACGACAAAATCATCTTGCGTATTTACCTGAAAAGTTCCTGCTTCATTTAGATTTTCGGTTTCGGGTTTTAATTCTCCTATTGTACCCGTTTCAATGTCATATTCAATGGGAAGCAATTTAAATTCAAATTCGTATTTTTCGTTTTTAAGGCTTAAATTTTTAAGATATTGACCTTGAGCAAAATTGAAAAGTTTTTGGTTTATTGATTCCAAAGCGCCAGTTCCTCGTTCTTTATTGATTTCATTCAACGTCTCAACCCCACGTGAAACATTTAAGGTAAAACTTTCTCCATCTTTCATCACAAAAACATCGGCCTGTAATGTATCAGCAACCACTTCACCCAAATTATTTTGCTTTAGAAAATCGGTTATTCCATTTTTTATTTCTGAATCTGTAACAGTTTCATCCAAATATACTTTCAATGAAATATCACCGTAAGAAGGTTCATCAATAAAAACCCAAAAATCCTTTTCGTTGGAAGTCGGCAACGCTTTATCCAGCTTGATAATCGATTCATTAAATTTTGCATTGCTAATATTTCCTTTTGCCAAAACCTTATCCTCTTCTACTTCCGTTGTTCCCGCGGGAAGTATTTTCACTGTGGTATTTTTAAAAATCCTTTGAATTTTTCCCGCGTTCATTCTTATCAAATCGGGTCGGGTAATGTCAGTGACTTCAAAATACGGTTGTTGTGCAACATATTCCCCTTTAAAAAGTTTGTAATTGGTATCCCCTTCTATGGTAGGAGTTTGTTTCGGGGAAATGACATTCATATTGGCAGCTATTTTTGCGAATAACTGTCGGTACGTAAAATCTGATCCGAGTTCGTTCATTGCTTCGGAAAAAGCAAAACTCAGGGATCCGTAACCTTCGTATTCATAATTCAGCTCATCAGCCGAAGCACCGGAAATCATTACAAATGGTGCGGCATCTTGAGATACTTTCGAACGTTCAAACATATCGCTTCCAGCGGTTTTAACATCGTCCGAAGCTTTCCAACCTGCCGGTGCAAACGTTCCTTCGCCGCCTCGGGTCACTGCTCCTCTTGTCGCGGATCCTGAATGGCAACTGTCCAGCAAAAATAAAAGTTGCCCGTTTTTTCCCAGCTTATTTCTAAAACTTGTCATCAAATTTCCCAGCTCATCGTCCCGTAGATGGTTTTCTCCTTTATAATTGTGAGTGTATTTGACAAATGCATCATAAGGAATAAGCGCTTCGTCCTTACCATCAATTTCCTCGCCGTTATCATCAAAAATCTGTTGGCCGTGACCGGAATAATGTATTACTACAATATCACCTTCCGCAATACGGTTTTTAAGACGTTGCATAGCTTCCATAATGCCTTTTTTGGTTGCTTGTTCGTTGATCAATACTTCAATGTTTTCCTCTAAAAAACCTTGATTTAGTAGTGTCTGTTTAATCAGGGGAACATCATTTACGGAACTAATTGCACCCCAACCGGTTTTTGCAGGATAATCCCCGACTGCAATAATAAGCGCGTGTTTGTTGGCGAGTAGATTCTGACAGCAAAACAAAGCAAAGATCAGAATTATGAATTTTTTCATTCTTTAATTTATTTAAAAAATTTAATTAATGTCGAATAAGCTGAAAGAGATTCCGAAGAAATATCCGAAGTCATAAACACTTCGAGTAATATTTTCGATGTCATTGGAAATGGTTTCGTCACCGATGGCCAAACCATCAGTTAATCTTGTTACAGGCCCAAAAGCCAAACCTCCGGATAATGCGAGTCTGCTTTTACTCCCCAAGAAAATCGACGGACCAAAAAGAAAATTAATACCACTGATATCGCTCGATATGGGTATGGAAATACCAAAACTTCCGCCGAGATTGAAATTTTCTCCCATCATTGGATAAAAATTGATCATCGTACTAAGGTTGGGCGTAAAGAAATCATTTTTTTCCGCGCCGATTATATTTTCCTCATCGATGTAAAAATTCTTGGAAGAGGAGCCAAAATTATTTAGGGTAAGCGCGATGCTTGAATTGATTTTAAAACCGCCTTTTGCAAAAAGTTGGATATTTCTGGTTTTTAAAGTTGTAACGGCATTGTCCATATCTGATTCCTGAGAAAAATCACTCTGCAGAAATTTCATTTCAATATTCACTTTGTCAGATTCCATTTGGTAATCGTAGGTTCTGGAAAACGAAGAAGCTTCCAAGGCCGCATATAGCGATTTGATTTTATTGATATCTTCAGTCGTGGCGGTAGTGGAAGATTCGAGAGATGCCATTAATTCCTGTAGATCCGCAAAAGCGCTATTTCTTGCAATTAATTCCCCTCTAGAAACTGGGGCGTCATTCATTTCTTCACTCGAAATCTCATTTGCCATTGCAGAAATATCACTCATAATTGCCTGTTTATCGGTTTGCACCACTTTTTCAACATTGGAGAGATACAAATAAAAATTCTCATTTGGATCGGACAGTCTCGCATCGGCTTGCATTCCTGCAACTTCTTTTAAATTCTCTAAAATAGTTTCCTTATCTAAATTTGGATTGAGAAGATTGGAAACCAAAGTGGTTTTTACTGCGGAAATATTTGTGACGATTTCATTTAAATCCGAAAATTTATTTACCACCCCCTGCCCACGGGATTTTCCTGTGAAAAGCGTATCTGTTGGTAAATTCTGAACATTCAGATTTAGTTTATCACCAGAAAAAGCATTTATTCCACCCAGCAGAGATCCGAAGTTAAAACCCTGTCCGGACTGGTGTATTGTTTCTTCTTTGACATCAGAAACTACATTCACGGCAAAAGGATTTACATTTTGCAATTCAATTTCCACTAGACTATTTCTTTTTATTCTGGGTTTTGATAACGTATCTGCGATTTCATTTTTCTCGTTCAGTAAATAATAGGAGATGTTTTCGGTGTTATAATCATACACTACTCTATAGCGTTCTTGACTAAAACTCATAGCGGAAATACTTACCGCAACGAAGAATAAAAGCTTGCGCATTTGTGAAAAAATTAAGAATTACTTAAAATAAAAGTATAAAAAAAATTTGAGTCGTTATTAGAAAACAAGGAATTGAACGTTCTTCACAAAAATATTGCAACGAAGGAAAAAGACTTCTCTGATTTTTTTCAATGCGAAAAATGCAAACGGAGCGACTCATTTTTTCTGAATAAAAAAATATGGGTTATAAACTCGAACGATCGCGCAAACACTTTAAATAACAAAACCCTCTACATCAATAAGATAAAGAGGGTTTTTGTACTCGAGGTGGGAATCGAACCCACACATCCGAAAATACTGGATTTTGAATCCAGCGCGTCTACCAATTCCGCCACTCGAGCAATAGGACGGCAAAAATAAAAAGAAAATTCTGTTTCACAATGGTTTTTTATTTTTAAAACAAAAATTATTTCTTCTCCTTCTTCTTTCGCTTGTTCCACCAGATCAAAGTTCCCGTAATGGGCAAACTGGTCGCAATGAGGCAGGCAATAAAGTAAACAATTTTTGAAAAAGTACCGTAAATAGTTCCTGTGTGAATCGGTTTGATCAAAGAAGCAACTTGCACATTCAGCGGTTTCTCACTGAAAATTTCCTTGTGCAATACTTGTCCGTCCAAATCCAACACAAGCTCATCTGCAACAACGGGCGAAAATCTTTCTTCGCTGGTTTTTCTGATTTTAAAAACATCGCTTTCTGAAGTCGGAAACGAAATGCTCGTGCTTCCCTTGTAGTTCAATTCGGTGGAAACAACTTCATGAACTTGCGCAATGGTCATTTTTTCAGATTCCAAAAAATCGGCTTCCGATTCAAACGTTGGACCGCCACCACGGTTGAAAACATTTGTGCCCAAAACCTGGCTTGCTCCTTCCCTGTACCATTCAAACGACCAACAGAGTCCGGTTAATGTCATAACAACAAGAAAAATACAGGCATAAAAACCCAAAGTATTGTGCAAATCGTGGTTCACACGCTTCCATTTGGCAGAAAACTTTATTTTAAATCCAGATTTGAAATTTTTCCATTTCCATTTTTTTGGAAACCATAAAATGATTCCGCTTATCGAAATAAAAAGAAAAATGATACTTGCCACACCCACAATTGGGCGACCAATACTCGAATCGAGCAAAAGCCATCGGTGGAGCTTGAACATGCTCATAAAAAATCCGTCGAGAGAAGATTCTGGCGTTTGTTGGTATTCTCCCGTATATTGGTTTACGTAAAATGTGGTGCCACGTCTGTCTTCTGCAGAAGTTTTCACCTTGAATTCATAAGGCAATTCTGCAGAAGAGATTTCAACGCGGGTGACTTCACCTTCCGACTCAAGAATTGTTGCTAAAGCTTCCACAGGAATTAAATCGGAAGCTGCTTCAACTTCAAATTCCTCAATAAAGGCTGATTTTATCTCTTCTTCAAAAGTTAGGATCGTTCCGCTAAGGCACACCAAAAAAAGAATGATTCCACTTCCCAATCCAAGCCAGAGATGCACATCGTTGGTGAATTTTCTGAAGGTATATTTTTTCTTTTTCTTCATATTAAATTAATTTTTAAGTTTAAAAAAACCACCTTGTTTAAAAAACCGTTGTTTTCCTCAATTTGGAGCCAGTAATAAATATTTAATCTTGCCGAAGGACTCGAAAGGATATTTATTTGTTTTTTGAATGTATTACTCTTTCCATATTTAAATCTTCCTTGCCCTTCATTTCTTTTGCTCGTCCAAAAGAAACGAAGCAAAGAAAAAGACGCCTTTTTTGAGGAATTTTTTGCCTCTCGCCAAAAACCGCTCTAAAAATTCTGCGGATAAGCGATGAAAAATCGCTTATCCTGAATCTCGAAATTTTTTTCGCTTTTCTACAAAAAAGGATCGCCAAAGAAGAGCACGCAGGTTTTCAGTATCAACGTTTTTTGTTTTATTTTATATATAGATCAACTTTTTTCCCATTACACTTACAATTTTCATTTTATGGATTTTAAAACGAATAACTCAAAACTCCGGCAAATGTACGCGGATCGGTTTGATTGATATATCTCGTTCTATAGGCGTTATATCCAATTTCATCAAAAATATTATTGACTAAAAATTGTAAGCTCCAATGTCTGTTGAACTGATATTCAGCCTGAAAATTAACCAAAGTATAAGCTTCAACATTAAAAGGTTTTTGTCCCGGTACAATTCCTTCATGCGTTACGGCACCGGCCGACCAGTCATTGATGGGTCGTTCGCCGGTATAATAAGCTCCTGCCCCCAAAGACAATCCTTTTAAATTTCCGAGGAAATGATAATTGGCGTAAGCATTGAAAGTATGTTTTGGTGTATTTAAAGGCGCCGAACCATACACGTAAGAAGTATGTTCCTTGTATTGTGCATCTATATAAGAATAACCTGTAATGACTTCCAAATTTTCAAGAGGTCGTCCGGTTAATTCGATTTCAATTCCCTGACGTTGATCGTTTCCTCCTTTTGCATAAAAACCTGTTTCTACCCAGTTTTCGTCGTAAACCGGTAAATTGATGTCCTTATTATTAATCTTGAAAAAAGTCAAGTTGAAACGCAACCTGCTATCCAGCCAATTGGTTTTTACACCGGCTTCAAATTGATCGAATCTTTCGTTGCCCAATTCCTCCCCGTTTTCACTAAGCCTTGCAGCAGTCCGCGGATAAGAACTATTAGTATAAGAAGCAAAAAAGTTCATGTTTTCAAAAGGTGAAATAATTATACCTCCAAGCGGATTGATCGCATCGCTTCTGTTATTTTCATTTCCAGAAATGGTTTCCGTACTGCTATAACGCAAACCTAAAAAGGTTTTTAGCCAAGAATTAAAAGTAATCACATCTTGGGCAACAAAACCGATTGCTTTTGATTTTCCACTCCCTATATTGGGATTCCCAAAAACAATATCTTCTGGAAGATTGTTGCTGTTTTCGGTTGAAAATACATCAATTACATCTACACTTGAAGCAGATTGGCTAAAGGTGCTAAAATCTGTTGTTCTATAATCAAACCCGACTTGAAATGTATGCTTGATTTTTCCTGTGGCAATTTCGTCACCAATCAAATCGAATTGAATCACACTGTTGTCATCATCCCGTGTAGAAATTGAATAACCACGGTTTCTTAGATTGTAAATGGGTTGCTCATTTTGAACGACGGGATTCCCCAAACTGGCTCCTTTGTCGTCCAAATGCAGACTGGAATTGTAAAAAGCAGCCTTCAGCATTAATTTATCGGTCAGTTCGTGATCCATTCTGATGGCGTAAGTTGTATTTTCTGTAATTGACCGGTCGTTTTCAAAACCTAAAAATACGTCATGCGATAAATCATAAATGGCATTCACATCATTTTCGGCCAAGTTCAAGGTTCCTACATCTGGCGTTCTACTATCGTTGAAATGATCCAATTCTAAAGTCAATGTGGTTTTATCATTCACTTTCCATTGCAAAGACGGATTGATGTAAAACCTTTCCGAAGAAATTCCGGATCGATAACTATCGGCGCGTTCCAAAGCTCCGTTAATTCTGAAAGCCAACGTATTTTCTTCATTCAACGGACCAAAAACATCAAAAGTTGGTCGTACCTGTCCGTAAGTTCCAATTCTCATGGAAGCTTCTCCGCCAAAATAATATTTTGGTGTTTTGGTCACGATATTGATCACACCACCCGGACTTCCCAAATCGGTCGCCACTCCTTGAGTGATGGAAGCCGCTCCCTTTAAAACCTGAATATTATCGACACCTTGCATATCGGTTAATATTCCTGTCCCACGGAAATCAGAGTGAACACGTACACCATTTTTTAAAATTGGAATTCCGCGGAAACCTCTTGAAGACATACTTTCCCTTTTGTTTCCATAAGTCGCAAATGTGTAAACACCTGGAACATTTTTCGTTGCTTCAGAAATCGTAAGTGCACCTTGATCTTCAATTAATTTATCCGAAATGACCGAAATACTCTGAATTTGCTCGTAAGGCGCGAGAGGCAATCGGGTCAAAGCCTCTATTTTATCAGGCTGCTTGTAACGATTTCCAAAAATTTCGACTTGCTCCAGTTCCGAATCGTTCTCAAGTGTAAAATTGAGCGTCATGGTTTCTTGTGAATCCACAACAACTCGAAGGGATGATTTTTTAAAGCCGATGGCCGTTGCATAAACTTCCCAATTCCCAGTTGGAATATCGCCAAGCGTAAAATCGCCGTTTTCATCTGCTACGGTTCCAAGTTGTAGCTCTTGGATAAAAACAGTCGCATAAGGAATGGGATCTTGATTAGCGTCTTGTACATGACCTTTTATTTGACCGGTATTTTGACATAAAACAATTTGTGCAAATAGGAAAAATCCAATTGAATAGAAAAATTTCATTTTGTTAAAGCTGGTTTTTATTTAGACTGAATTAAAATAAAAGCGCAAAAATAACAAGGGGCGCACAAACAAAAAAGCTTATTTAGAATTAATTTAAATAAATTTTTATTACTTGCTGAATCCTAATTTATTACAACGCCAAGAAAAAAAATTGCAGCCGTTTTCTTCTTTGCCATTTTATGAATAAATCGTACTTTCGGCTCTTTCTGAAACTATTGAACATGTCCGAATTCTGGTTATATTTTAAGTTAGGTCTTTACCACGTTCTTGACTGGCAGGCCTACGATCACATCTTATTTTTGATTGTACTGGTTGTGGGTTATACCTTCAATGATTGGAAACGGGTTTTGTGGTTGGTTACGCTTTTTACCTTGGGTCATACACTTTCTTTAATATTGTCCGTTTACAATGTGGTAAGTGTCAACTCGGGATTGGTTGAATTTTTAATTCCGATCACGATTTTTGTCACAGCGCTTTTCAATGTTTTTACAGCAGGAAAAGGTGCCAGAAGGGAGAAATTGGGCTTGTTATATTTTTCTGCTATTTTCTTCGGAATTATTCACGGTTTAGGATTTTCATACTATTTCAACCACATCGTTTCAGGCAACAATTCTGGGAAATTATTGCCACTCGCCGAATTTGCATTGGGAATTGAAGCCGCGCAAATCATTGTGGTTTTAATTGTTTTGATTTTGGGATTCATCTTTCAATCGATTTTTCGGTTTTCAAAAAGGGATTGGATGTTGGTCATTTCCTCTATTGTAATTGGTATTATCATCCCAATGTTAATCAGTAACTATCCGTGGTAATCATCCTGCGGAAAGATTTCATTTTTCAGTTTTAAAAAACAATGTCAGAACAGAAACAATTAAAATACGACAAAGCGTATCTTCGGATTGCACGCGAATGGAGCAAACTCTCCCATTGCAAAAGAAAACAGGTGGGAGCACTCATCGTCAAAGACCGAATGATTATTTCTGATGGCTACAACGGAACACCAACAGGTTTTGAGAATTTTTGTGAAGATGAAGAAGGATATACCAAATGGTACGTTTTGCACGCCGAAGCCAATGCTATACTAAAAGTAGCAGCATCCACGCAATCTTGTAAAGGTGCCACTTTGTATATCACCATGTCACCTTGCAAGGAATGCAGTAAATTAATTCTACAAGCCGGAATTACAAGGTTGGTGTATTTTTTGAACTATAAAGACAATAGCGGATTGGATTTCTTGTCCAAATCCGGAATAGAAATAAACCATATCACTCATTTAGAAGATTGAAATCCAGCGCCAAAATATATATTCCCTTACTAATAAGCCTCGCTTGTGCTTTTGGGATTTTTTTGGGTTCCCGTTTAAATTTCAATGATTCCGAATCTATTTTCACTTCAAACCCCACAAAAGAAAAACTCAACAAATTCATCGATTACATAGATTATGAATATGTTGATTACGTAAATACCGACAGCATCGTTGATGTAACCATTAACAATATTCTCGCAAATTTGGATCCGCATTCTGTTTATTTACCGGAAGAAGAATATGTTCGGGTGAGTGAGAATATGCAGGGCGATTTTGTGGGAATAGGTGTTAGTTTTTACATGGTGAACGATACGGTAATCATCATCCGTGCCATGGAAGGCGGACCCAGCGAAAAATTGGGAATCAAAGGTGGCGACAGGATTTTATCAGCCAATGGTCATAAAATTTCCGGTGATTCCTTGGATGAAGCCAAGGTGATGGAGCTTTTGAAAGGAGAGGAAGAAACAAAGGTCAATCTAAAAATCCATAGAAAAACCGAAGACAAAATCTTGGAGTTTGAAGTCGAACGCGGTCATGTTCCTCTAAAAAGTGTCGATGCCGCTTATATGATTTCAGACAGTTTGGGCTATATTAAAGTGAATCGTTTTGCGGAAACCACTTATGAAGAATTCAGACCTGCATTGCTTCAATTGAAAAAAGAAGGTGCAACCGAATTAATTTTGGATCTCAGAAACAATCCTGGCGGATATTTATCCGAAGCAGTCCAAATGGCCGATGATTTCCTTAAAGAAGATTTGCTCATCCTTTTTACAAAAAATAAAAGTGGCGCCATTCAAAAAACTTTTGCGGAATCTGACGGACTTTTTGAAGGCAAGCAAGTGTATGTCCTGATTAACGAGAATTCCGCTTCGGCCAGTGAAATTGTTGCGGGTGCCCTGCAGGACAATGATGTTGGGACAATTATTGGTCGGCGTTCCTACGGAAAAGGCTTGGTGCAAAGGGAAATGGATCTTGGAGACGGAAGCGCAATCCGATTGACCATCGCTCGATATTACACCCCTACGGGAAGGTCCATTCAAAAACCTTACGAAAATGGAAATGAAGCCTATTTCAATGATTATTTGCACAGATATGAAAATGGCGAGCTTCAAAATGTTGACAGTATTTCTGTTAATGACAGTCTGAGATACGAAACTCCGGGAGGGAAAATTGTTTATGGTGGCGGCGGAATTATTCCCGATGTTTTTATTCCGAAGGACACCGATTTTGAAAAGGAAAATCTGGACCTTATTTTACGTAGCGGATTTTTAGACCGATTTATTTTCGATCTGCTCGAAAAAGACAGGGAATATTATCAAGGTTTTTCTTTACAAGAATTCAACGATTCCAATTTAATTGACGAAACCATAGTAAAGTCGTTTCATGATTACATGGAAAGCCTGGATTTTGAACTCCGAATTGTGCATAAAAGGGATTTGCTTCGCAGGTATTTAAAAGCAACAATGGCGCAACAACTATTTGGAAGTAATGCTTCGGAAAAGATTCTAAACGAAGAAGATAAAATGATTGAAAAAATCATCGAACTTTCCAAAGGAGAAAATCCGCAGCCCTAAGTTTTGTCATGGATTTTTACGTGCTCACCGTTGTTCCACAGTGTCAAAATATCCGTGGCGACAGAAGCTCCACTTCCCGCAGCAATTGCAAATTGGCTTCTCCAACCTGCCAAAGTTCCTGCCACGTACAAACCTTCGCGAATTAAATGATCATTGTTGATAAGCTGAATCCTGTTTTTTGAAGGTTTCGACTTTTTATGCGGAATTACATAAGACTCCAATCCAGTAATGTGCAAGGTATTGGTGTAACCAACGGCAATCACTACCATTTTGGAAATATAGGCTGATTTGTTGGTAATCACCTTCATTTTTTCATCCTCCAAAAAATCGATTCCCAAGACTTTTTCGGAATATATTTGATCAACTTCAGGATAAATTTCTTTCAGATGATTTTTGCCTTCCGATAGAATATCTTCACCTTTTGTTCCTGGATGCAATCCTAGGGCATTATAAAATTTAGCATCCTGTAAATGCGAAGCTTTTTGATGCATGATAATCCCCACCTTTTTGCCTTCACAAAAAGGCTTGTTCATGGCAGAGCCCAAAACCAAGGCACAGGACATTCCCGAAGCTCCGCCTCCTATGATAAGCGCATCATAAATCATTCTTCGCTTTTTTTCTCGATTTTTTTCGAAATCAAAAGAATCAGCATTAAAACAATAACACAAACCGAAGATAAAATCCCAATAAGCGCCGTGCTGCTGTCCCCTTCCAAAAGATTATCAAAATCAAGCATGGTTGTATTAAAAACAATAAGCGCAACCGCCGTAAGCATCAAAAAGTAAATAAAATATTTCATGTTAAAATAAATGTTGAATATTGGAAGTAAATAATTTAACTGCTATTGCCAAAAGAATCACCCCGAAAATTTTACGGATTACGTGTATTCCCTGTTTTCCCAAAACCCCTTCAATTTTTCGGGAAGATTTCAAAACAATATAAACCACAATAATATTGATTATCACGGCAACAATAATATTCTGGATTGCATATTCGGCACGCAAAGACAGCAACGAGGTCATGGTCCCCGCACCCGCAATCAATGGAAATGCCAAGGGAACAACTGCCGCTGTTTCTGGTGCATCATCTTTATAAAGTGTGATTCCGAGGATCATTTCCAAGGAAAGAAAAAATAGAATAAACGCACCCGCAACCGCAAATGAATTAACATCAATTCCTATTAAGTTCAGGATTTCCTTTCCTAAAAAAAGAAAAGCAATCATCAGAATCCCTGCGACAATCGTAGCTTTTTCACTCTGGATATGACCAACTTTGTTTCGCAGATCAATAATTATCGGAATACTTCCAATAATATCTATTACAGCAAAAAGAATCATTGTTGCTGTTGCTATTTCCCTAAAATCGAATTCCATAAGAGATTTTTCAAAGTGCAAAATTACAGTTTATAATAGAAATCCGTGCCTATTACACCTTTTAAAAAATGAGAAAATTTTGTCATACTTTCTTCGGATACAAACCATTTTTAAATTTACCTTTGCCGGATGTTTCAGATCGGAAAAACAATAGTTTCGGAGGATATTTTGGAGAAGGATTTTGTTTGTAATCTTTCTGCTTGCAAAGGCGCGTGCTGTATTGATGGTGACGCGGGAGCTCCGTTGGATAAAGAAGAAACCCAAATCCTTCAGGATATTTATCCCAAAGTAAAACCTTTTCTTCGGCCCGAAGGAATAAAAGCCATTGAAGAACAAGGAACTTTCATCACTACAGATGACGGGGAATTGGAAACGCCTTTAATAAATGGTGCCGATTGTGCTTATGTAATTTTCGACAAAAAAGGAACCGCGCTTTGCGCCATTGAGGAAGCCTACAATCAAGGGGTAATCGATTGGAAAAAACCTGTTTCTTGTCATTTATATCCTGTGCGGGTTCAAGATTATTCCGAGTTTTCCGCAGTCAATTATCATCAATGGGAAATTTGCGACGATGCTTGTTCCCTCGGAAAAGAATTACAAGTGCCGGTGTATAAATTTGTGAAACAAGCACTCATCAGAAAATTTGGTGAAGATTGGTATTCCGAACTGGAAAGTGTTGCAGAAAAAATCAAAAAATAAATTCCGACGACTACTTTTTTAGAAATGAAAAATTAAGAATTTGGCTAACAATTTCTTAAATGTTCATTTTCAACGATTTTTAAATCCTTCGCTTTTTAAGCTGCTGTTTTTCAGGAGGATCGACTCCCATTGAGGTTTTCAAACATATCTCCATTTTATTGTCGAAATGTTGAAAACTTGTTGAAAAGCTTTACTTCAATCTGTTTCAATTTCCTTTTCAAAAGTGAATATTTGTTAGTTCCAAATACAAAAAATCAACCTCGGAAAACACTAGGAACATGGCGCAACAAGAACCCATTTTACAGGAAAACAAGGATCGTTTTGTAATCTTTCCAATCAAACATCACGACATTTGGGATTGGTATAAAAAAATGGAAGCCAGTTTCTGGACCGCTGAAGAAATCGATCTCCACGAAGACATTAACGACTGGAACAATAAATTGACCGAAGATGAACGCTATTTCATCAAGCATATTCTTGCCTTTTTTGCTGCTTCAGACGGAATTGTAAACGAAAATCTTGCAGAAAACTTCGTGAATGAAGTCCAATATGCGGAAGCCAAATTTTTCTACGGATTCCAAATCATGATGGAAAACATTCATTCCGAAACTTATTCGCTTTTGATCGACACCTATGTGAAAGATGAAAAGGAAAAAGATCAGCTTTTTAAGGCCATCGAAGTTTTTCCTGCAATCAAGAAAAAAGCAGAATGGGCACTTCAATGGATCGAATCTGATTCCTTTGCAGAACGCTTGATCGCTTTTGCGGCCGTTGAAGGCATCTTCTTTTCTGGTTCTTTCTGCTCGATTTTCTGGTTGAAAAAACGCGGATTGATGCCGGGACTGACTTTCTCCAACGAACTCATTTCCCGCGACGAAGGTGTTCACTGCGATTTTGCGGTCCATCTTCACAACCACCACCTTGTCAATAAAGTTCCAAAAGAACGAATTCGTTCCATCATTGTTGATGCTTTGAATATTGAACGTGAATTCATCACCGAATCGCTCCCCGTAAGTTTGATTGGGATGAACGCAAAACTGATGACACAATACCTCGAATTTGTGGCCGATAGGCTACTCGTTGAACTGGAATGTGAAAAGGAATACGGCACCGCAAATCCGTTCGATTTTATGGATATGATCAACCTTCAGGGAAAAACAAATTTCTTTGAAAAAAGGGTATCGGAATACCAAAAAGCTGGCGTGAACAACAACAGCGAAAAGAACGAAGAGTCGAATAAAATCAGTTTCGACGCCGATTTCTAAAATCTAAAATCAGCAACGGTACCGCAGCCCCAAAGCGGTATTGTTGACTTCAGAATAAATTTTTTGAATCAGAAAAAACAACTTTCTGCAGTGGAAGCTTTACCTACAATCCGGCAGAACAAAAAAGAAACGTATGTACGTAATTAAAAGAGATGGCCACAAAGAACCGGTAATGTTCGACAAAATCACAGCAAGGGTAAGAAAACTCTGCTACGGCCTCAATGAATTGGTAGATCCCGTAAAAGTGGCAATGCGCGTTATTGAAGGTTTGTATGACGGTGTTACCACCAGCGAACTCGATAATTTGGCAGCCGAAATTGCGGCAACAATGACGACTTCCCATCCTGATTATGCGCGTTTGGCCGCACGGATTTCTGTTTCCAACTTGCATAAAAACACGAAAAAAACTTTTTCGGAAGTAATGACCGACTTATACGAATATATTAATCCGCGTACTGGCACGAAAGCTGCATTGATTGCCGATGATGTCTTTGAAGTAATCATGGAAAACAAAGATGTTTTGGATTCCACGATTATCTACAATCGTGATTTTAGTTATGATTACTTCGGATTTAAAACTTTGGAACGTTCTTACTTATTAAAAATCAACGGTAAAATTGCCGAACGTCCGCAACATATGTTGATGCGTGTCGCCGTGGGAATTCATCTGAATGATATTGAATCAGCGCTCGAAACCTACGAGTTGATGTCGAAAAAATATTTTACGCACGCTACTCCAACTTTATTTAACGCGGGAACTCCGAAGCCACAAATGTCCTCCTGTTTTCTTTTAACTATGAAGGACGACAGCATTGACGGAATTTACGATACGTTGAAACAAACGGCAAAAATCTCCCAATCGGCTGGCGGAATTGGTTTGTCAATCCACAATGTTCGTGCTACCGGTTCTTATATTTCTGGCACCAACGGAACTTCCAACGGAATTGTCCCGATGCTTCGGGTTTTCAATGATACCGCGCGTTATGTAGATCAAGGCGGCGGAAAAAGAAAAGGCTCCTTTGCAATGTACATTGAACCTTGGCATGCAGATATTTTCGATTTTTTGGACTTAAAAAAGAACCACGGAAAAGAGGAAATGCGCGCGCGCGACTTATTCTACGCGATGTGGATTCCGGATCTATTCATGAAACGTGTTGAAGAAGATGGAAAATGGACACTCATGTGCCCACATGAATGTCCGGATCTCTATAACATCCACGGAGAACAATTTGATGCACTTTACCTTCAGTACGAATCGGAAGGAAAAGGCAGAAAAACCATAAGAGCACGTGAACTTTGGGAGAAAATCTTGGAATCTCAGATTGAGACCGGTACTCCTTATATGTTGTACAAAGATTCGGCGAACCGAAAATCGAATCAGCAGAATTTGGGAACCATCCGTTCCTCAAATTTATGTACCGAAATTATGGAATACACGAGTGAAGACGAAGTGGCGGTTTGCAACTTGGCTTCCATTGCGCTTCCCATGTTTGTGAAAGAAAATAAATTTGATCACAAAGAACTTTTTAGAGTTACAAAAAGAGTTACCAGAAACCTCAACACCGTTATAGATCGGAATTATTATCCTGTAAAAGAAGCAGAAAATTCAAATATGCGTCATCGCCCCATCGGACTCGGGATTCAAGGTTTGGCAGATACTTTTATCAAATTGAGAATGCCTTTTACAAGTGATGAAGCGAAAAAGCTAAATGAGGAAATTTTTGAAACCCTATATTTTGCCGCTGTGACGGCTTCAATGGAGATGGCTCAAGAAGACGGACCTTATTCTTCTTTTCAAGGATCGCCAATTAGCGAAGGGAAATTTCAGTTCAATCTTTGGGGAATTGAAGACAAGGATTTGAGTGGCCGTTGGGATTGGGAAAAACTTCGTAAAGAAGTAATTAAAAATGGTGTTAGAAATTCATTATTGGTTGCGCCAATGCCAACTGCGTCAACCTCTCAGATTTTAGGGAACAACGAAGCTTTTGAACCTTATACTTCCAATATTTACACGCGACGCGTACTTTCAGGGGAATTTATTGTCGTGAACAAACATTTATTGGAAGATTTGGTGGAATTGAATTTGTGGAATGACGAAGTGAAAAACGCCATCTTAAGAGCAAATGGTTCCGTTCAGGGAATTGATATCATTCCGCAGGAAATCAAGGAATTGTACAAAACCGTTTGGGAATTGAGCATGAAAGACATTATTGACATGTCGCGCCACAGGGGATATTTCATTGATCAATCCCAATCGCTCAACCTGTTCATGGAAAATGCAAATTACAGCAAACTGACATCGATGCATTTTTATGCTTGGAAAAGCGGACTCAAAACAGGGATGTATTATTTGCGGACAAAAAGTGCGGTTGATGCCATTAAATTCACGCTTTCCAAAGATGAAAAAACGGAAGAAATTCCGCAGGAAAAGGACACCGCTGTTCCAAAACGTGCCGCTGCTACAATGAAAGCACAAACCGCCGCGAAAAAACCAGAAGTAGAAGCAGAACCACTTTCTCCTGAAGAACTCCGCGCGCTGATTGCACAATCAAAAGAAGCGGAAGGTGACGATTGTTTAATGTGCGGATCTTAAGATTTTCACCTCCATAAATTTTTTAAATAGCGCCAGATCTTAATCTGGCGTTACTTTTTATTATTTTTGACCGATTGATAATTTGGGCGTTCCCCTTCTTCGCCATATCTGGCTTAGAAGTGTCGGGCTTTCGCTACTCGCTTTTTTATTTGAAAAAAATAAAAAGAGCTCAAACAAACCGCTCAATCCCTAACGCAAAAACTATGATGAACTGGGAACAACTCCTTTCTCTAAAAAGATTTGGGGACACACATAAAAGAATCAGAAAAGATCAGGATGAAACAAGATTGGGTTTTGAAGTCGATTATGACCGCGTGATTTTCTCTTCCACCTTCCGAAGTTTACAAGATAAGACACAGGTTATTCCGCTTTCAAAAACCGATTTCGTACATACGCGATTAACGCATAGTTTGGAAGTTTCGGTAGTGGGAAGATCCTTGGGCAGATTGGTGGGAAAAAAAATCCTGGACAAACATCCGCACCTCCACGAAACTTATGCCTATCAATTTGGCGATTTTGGAGCCATTGTTGCCGCCGCCGCTTTGGCGCACGATATTGGAAATCCGCCTTTCGGACATTCAGGCGAACAAGCAATCGGCAATTATTTTAAAAGTGGAAAAGGCCAAAGATTCAAAGATCAGTTAACAGATAAACAGTTTCAGGATTTGGTGAAGTTTGAAGGAAATGCAAACGGTTTCAAATTGCTTTCGCAGTCAAAACCGGGAATGGAAGGTGGTATAAGATTGTCATACGCCACTTTGGGCGCTTTCACCAAATATCCAAAAGAATCATTGCCCGCGAAACCGACACAGCAAGTTTCGCATAAAAAATACGGCTTTTTTCAATCTGAAAAAATGCTGTTTCAGGAAGTCGCAGAAGAACTCGGACTCAAATCAACTCAGATAAATGGGGAAACATTGTATGCGCGACATCCATTGGCATTTTTGGTGGAAGCCGCCGATGATATTTGCTATACCATTATCGATTTTGAAGACGGAATCAATTTAGGTCTCATTCCCGAAGAATTCGCGTTGGAATATTTGCTCAAACTTGTCAAGGACAACATTAATACCTCAAAATATTATTCCCTGGGAAGTATTGCCGATCGGTTGAGTTATTTGCGTGCTTTGGCCATAAGTACGCTAATAAATGAAGCAGCAGAGATATTTTTACAAAATGAAAAATCCATTCTAGAAGGAAACTTTCATTCTTCCTTATTGGAAAATTCAAAGTACACTGCGCAAATTGAAGATATTATAAAAATCAGCATTGAAAAAATTTACAACAGCACTGAAGTTGTAGAAAAGGAAATTGCTGGTTATAAAATTCTTGAAACACTGCTGCATTTTACTTCAACAGCAATAGAAAACCGGAAAAACGGGACCGCTTCCAATTACGATAACTTAATTTTGAAAGGCATCTTAAAAAATTTCGATTACAGAAATGATGAAACTTATGATTGGCTCATTAACTTATGCAGTCACATAGCATCAATGACGGATGGAAACGCTTTACGTACCTACAACAAAATCAACGGGATAGGAATTAGTTAATTTTCCTGATTTCTTCAAAAATTTAATGTCTAACAAAAATTTAATATTTAAATTCGACAATTCTAATTTTACGACTGTATATAAACTCAATTTTTAAAAAAACAAATGATGAAGAAATATCAGATTTTTTTGCTTGTTTTTTTGGTAATGCAAATTTCCATAACCGGATTTGCACAAGAAAATAGGCAGATTGTTCAATCCTATTTGGAGAAGCAAAAAACAACCTTAGGGTTGGATAATGATGATGTAAACAATTGGACAATCACGAATGAAGTCTTTTCTAAAAGCACTGGTATAACCAGTGTTTATATTCAACAAACTTACCAAGGCATTCCCGTGCACAACGCTGTTGCGAACCTTGCAGTAAAAAATGGGAATGTATTTCATTTTGGAGATCGACTTGTTCGAAATTTAAAAAACAAAATTTCTGGTACTACGCCGAGTATTTCACCAATTGCAGCAGTAGCTCAAGCGGCAAATCAACTTGGATTGGCTTCAACTGGAGGGGAATTACAAATTATTGACGCCAAAAATGCGCGCAATGTTTTGGTTTCCAAAGGCGGACTTTCATTTGACGATATTCCGGTAGAACTCGTTTTTCAACCTACCGAAGATGCAGTGAAACTCGCATGGGACCTTAGCATTCACACAACCGACGGAGAACATTGGTGGAGCGTGAGAGTTGATGCGCATAACGGTGAAATTATCAGCAAGAATGATTGGATTGTAAGTTGTACATTCCCAGAGCATTCATCAGAAAATAGAAAGATTACCTCGGTAAATTCAATGAAACAAGCAGCATCATCAGTTTTATTTGATGATGGGTCAAGCTATAATGTTTTTGCTTTTCCCGTTGCATCACCAAGCCATGGACCTCGGGAAATACTTACAAATCCTGCACATGATGCAGCTTCACCTTACGGATGGCATGATACCAATGGCACTGATGGTCCTGAATATACAATTACCAGAGGAAACAACGTTTGGGCACAAGATGATTTTAATGGGGACGATGGCACCGGCTATTCTCCAGATGGTGGAGCTTCCCTGATTTTTGATTTTCCATACACAAATGACGATGAGCCTATCGCTGCTTATGAAGACGCATCAATTACCAACTTGTTTTATGTGAACAACGTAATGCACGACGTGTGGTACACCTACGGTTTTGATGAAGCATCGGGAAATTTCCAAGCAATGAACTATTCCGGTGAAGGGTTGGATGACGATTATGTATTTGCCGATGCTCAGGATGGTTCTGGTTTCAACAATGCCAACTTTGGTACGCCACCCGATGGTTACAATCCAAGAATGCAAATGTATTTATGGAACCCTGCTTATGCAGTGGCACCTTTCACGATTAACAATACTCCATTGGCTGGTTCGTATGTAATAGTAGATAATGCTTTTGAACCTGGACATGTTCCTTTACCACAGTTTCCTGGAGTCATAACTGGTGATTTGGCCTTGGCGGAAGATTCCGCAACAGATATTACAGATGCTTGTACAGCACTTGTGAATCCAGCGGAAATTACAGGAAAAATTGCGGTTGTACGAAGAGGCTCCTGTAATTTTACCGTTAAAGTTTTGAATGCACAGAATGCAGGTGCGATTGCCGTAATTGTTGTGAACAATGAAGATGGTGCCAATGTTTCCATGTCGGGCGCCGAGGCTGCAATCAATATTCCCGCAGTATTTATTGATATGGCCACTGGTGAAGCGATGATTGCTCAAATGGCAAGTTCCACGGTTAATGTTACGATTACAGATCCGTATAAACAATTATTGGCTCAAGATGGAAGTTTTGACAATGTAATTATTGCACATGAGTACGGACACGGAATTTCTACAAGGTTAACAGGAGGTGCTGCCAATTCTGATTGTTTATCAAACTTGGAACAAATGGGAGAAGGCTGGTCAGATTGGTTCGGCTTGATGTTAACACTTCAGGCAGGGGAAGACGGAACAGAACCTAGAGGTATTGGAACGTATGCCGTGAATCAACCTAATGACGGAACCGGTATCAGACCCGCTGCTTATAGCACAAATTTTGGCATCAATGATTATACTTACGGAGATACAAACGACGCTACAAATATTGCGGTACCTCACGGAATGGGATTTGTGTGGGCCACGATGCTTTGGGATCTTTCATGGAGATTGATAGAAGATCATGGATTTGATCCGGACCTATACAACGGAACAGGCGGGAACAATCTTGCAATGCAATTGGTTATTGACGGATTGAAATTACAACCGTGTAGTCCAGGATTTGTAAATGGTCGTGATGCCATTCTTGCTGCCGATATGGCGGCAACAGGCGGAGAAAACCAATGCGCTATTTGGGAAGTTTTTGCCAACAGAGGTTTGGGTTACGGTGCAAGTCAAGGTTTCCCCTTCAATAGAACCGATCAAGTAGAATCTTTTGAAATGCCTCCTCTTACCGTTCTAAATTGTACTATGAGTGTGAATCATATTAACGATCAATCGAATCTTCACATTTATCCAAATCCTTCAAAAGGTATGGTGAACATTAATAGCACCTTGCAAAACGTTGGAGAAGCAGTGTTCAATATTTATGATATAAATGGTAGATTGGTACTTTCCCAAGACATCGATTTAAGCAACAACCACCAAAATGTGGATGCCAATAACTTGGCTACTGGAGTGTATGTTGTGAAAATAGTAGCTGGAGAAAATATCTATACGCAGAAACTGATTATGGAATAGTCAACGGCTATTTTTCAAACTGAAAAATCGGATTGTTTAAAGAGAAATCTTTATCAATCCGATTTTTTTATTCTGATTTTTAAGGACTAAAAAATATAAACCAATCCTACCCCAAGTAATTGTTTTAATTGTAGTCGTGGCCCAAAAGTTTCCAATGTCCCATCTTTATTGGTGTCTTCTTTGTGCTTTACATCATCATCATACTTTAAATGCGCACCAATATTAGCTTTTACATATTCGTTTACGATCAAATTTAAGTCGATTTGCCAATCAACATCCACATTCCCAAATTGATGAAGATAGTCTGAATACAAGCTCAATTGATGACTCAACCTGACGTTGGTCGCAATCTCGTTACTGAAGTTATTCGTAAACAAAAAACCAAATTGGGACCGCACTTTTTCCCCTTCTTCAATAATATTTCCCTCCTCATCCCTAACCGCAGGTGTCACTCCAAACATTCCTTCGTTGGCCATTCTTTGATTGAGCACAAAAGTAGATTTTTCAGTAATTGGCGAAATGTAAAGATTCCAAGTTTCATCTGGAGATGAATACTCTGTGCCGATCCCAATAAAAGCGTATCCAGGTGCCATAAAGGAAGAAATGGAAGTTTCTGTATCGGGATAGGCATATCCGTTGCTGAATTGGGTATTAAAGTTCAATTTTGCCGAATAATACCAGTTGGACAAAGAATCTTTCCGATAACCAAAAGTAGATTTAATTTCGAGTTGATCCTCCGTTTTTCTCAGTTCTTGTCCTTCTTGAGCATTCATTCCGTATTTCATGGAAATTGAATTATCCCATGAATAATAAGCATCTTTATATTTTTTGGAAAAATCCGCCGACAATAAAGTGGTAATTGAATTGTTTCCACCGGCACTCCAATTAACAAACGCCATTTCACTGATGTTTATCCCCAAAGCGCTCTTTGAAGTCCAAAATTCTTCATACTTAATTGGCTCATCAACATTGGTTGAATCTTCCGCAGCAAAATTTTTAAAAGATAAAAAAATGAAGAACAGAAGAATTGTACCCTTTTTAATTTCAATATTTTTAAACATATTTAAGTTCAGTTTTTATCGCGTTCCTTATACTTTGAACGTCAAGTTTTGAAATTTCTTGTAATTCAGATATTTTTCCGTGTTCAATAAAACGATCGGGTATTCCCATTATGAGTACGGGAATGTTATATTTGTGGAACGCAGCGAATTCCAATATAGAACTACCAAATCCACCTGTTTCCACTCCATCTTCAACAGTTATTACTTTTTTGTATTCCGAAAAAATCCGGTGAAGCAATTCTTCATCCAAGGGTTTTACAAATCTCATGTTGTAATGTCCAATTTTTTCCAATTCAGAAAAACCTTCGATTGCCTCGTTAACAGATTTCCCGATGCTTCCAATACTCAGAACAGCAACCGTATTTCCGTCTTTCAAACAGACTCCTTTTCCAATTTCTATTTTGCTGAAGGATGATTTCCAATTCAGGTTATTCCCCCTTCCTCGTGGATATCGAATCGCAATTGGGTGTTCCAATCCTTCGGAAGCTGTATAGAGCATATTTCTTAATTCAATTTCATCCGCAGGTGCAAAAATGATTAAATTCGGAATGCATCTTAAATAGGCGAGATCAAAAATCCCGTGATGCGTCGCACCATCCTCTCCTACCAAACCCGCCCTATCCAAACAAAAAATAACAGGCAAATCTTGAAGTGCAACATCATGAATTACCTGATCATACGCGCGTTGTAAAAACGTTGAATAAATATTGCAAAAAACCACAAAACCTTGTGTTGCCAGACCAGCTGCCAGGGTAACCGCGTGTTGTTCGGCAATCCCAACATCAAAAGCCCTTTCAGGGAAAACATCCATCATATATTTCAATGAACTCCCAGTAGGCATTGCCGGAGTGATTCCGATTATTTTTTCATTTTTTTCGGCCAATTCCAACAAAGTAAGACCGAAAACATCTTGAAATTTAGGAGGTAAATTTTCAGTATTTGAACTCTTCAATTCGCCAGTTTCAGCATTAAATTTTCCCGGTGCATGATATTTAACCTGATCTTCTTCGGCATTTTTTAAACCTTTTCCTTTTTTGGTGATGACATGAAGAAATTTTGGTCCTTTTATTTTTTTCAGTTTTCCAAAAGTAGCAATCAATTCTTTAAGGTCATGACCATCTACCGGACCATGATATTTAAAATTCAGTGCTTCAATTATATTGTCTTGTTTGGGCTTTTTTCCGATTTGTGCTTTTGTAAGATATTGCTTGAGCGCACCTACACTTGGATCAATTCCGATGGCATTATCGTTTAAAACCACCAGAAGATTTGTATCTGTAACCCCCGCGTGATTCAACCCTTCAAAAGCCATTCCCGATGCAATCGACGCATCCCCGATAACCGCAATGTGATTTTTTTCAAAATCTCCCTTTAATCGAGATGCGATGGCCATTCCCAGTGCAGCCGAAATAGAGGTTGAAGAATGCCCGACCCCAAAAGTATCATAAATACTTTCCGACCTTTTCGGAAAACCACTAATCCCATTCAATTGTCGGTTGGTATCGAAAATTTTTCTGCGTCCAGTTAAAATTTTGTGCCCATAGGCCTGGTGACCTACATCCCATACAAGCAAATCATTTGGAGTGTCAAAAACGTAATGTAAGGCAATTGTGAGCTCAATGACTCCCAAACTCGCTCCCAAATGGCCTTCCTTGGTTGCAACAACATCAATAATGAAACGCCGTAATTCCCCTGAAAGAATGGATAATTCTTCCAACGAGAGATTTTTTAAATCCGTCGGACTTTCAATATGTTTTAAAATACTTTTCGACATCGGTGACAAAGGTACTGCTTGAAATTGTATTTTTGAATATGCAAAACGTATTTGACGATTCATATTTTATGACAAAAGCGCTGGAAGAAGCGCAAATAGCTTACGAAAAAGGAGAAATTCCTGTAGGGGTGGTGGTGGTCATTCAGGAGAAAATCATTGCCCGCGGACATAATTTAACCGAACTTCTAAACGATGTCACCGCCCATGCCGAAATGCAAGCAATCACCGCGGCCGCAAATTTCTTGGGCGGAAAATATTTAAAAGGATGTACAATGTACATCACTCTGGAACCCTGTCAAATGTGTGCGGGAGCGCTGTATTGGAGCCAAATTTCGAAAGTTGTTTTTGCAGCGGAAGATTTACAGCGCGGATTTAGGGTTATGGGCGCCAGATTACATCCGAAAACTGAAGTCGTACAAGGAGTTCTGGCCGAAAAAGCAGCTTTTCTCTTAAAACGATTTTTTGTGGAAAAAAGAGGTTTATAAAAAAAGTGGAGTTTCACTCCACTTTTTCAATATTTAAAAAATCATCTCTACTACTAATTCAAAGGCTCAAAACTAAATTTTTGTCCTCCCACCGATACCGAAACCATCGCTCCTGCTTTGGGCATTGTGGCAATGGCTATACCATCTTTAAAAGCAATCGCCCCCGATTTTCCTTCCTCGATTACTACCGCGGAAGCATTTCCGGATAATTGCAGTTCTTCTTGCTTAAATTCTTCCAAAGCCTGTTTATCCTCAAAGAAAATGACTTCGCTAAACGCTTTTCCGCCTAATTGCAGACCAACATCCAGTTGTCGTAATTTCGCCATTCCTATTAGATTTCCATTTTCGTAAACCGCGCCATTTCCTGCCGCACCACCGACTATATAAGCACCTTTTCCTACATTTGGAAAAATGACATAAGCATAAGAATTATCAAACATTTGCTGCATATCGTTTCCTTCCGCAATAAAATCTGCTTTTGCGCGCTGTGCATCTTCTACAATCCGTTGATCTTCTGAACTCAAATTTTGAGCGTTAGCCGCAAATCCTGCGAAAAGAAATAAAACCACGGTAAATATTTTCCTGTTCATCATAATTATTTTTTTGATTTATAAATGTAGAAAAGCCAATGGGAATTAGCTGTTAAGTGAATGTTATTTCTCTGCTTTGAAAAATTGTAGCCTCGCCAAGAATCGAACTTGGATCTAAAGTTTAGGAAACTCTTATTCTATCCGTTGAACTACGAGGCCATTAAAGAATGCTGGCAAAAATAATAATAATTTCAGGAAATTGACAGTTTCCACACAGCTAAAAAAAGCTACAAAATCGACAAAGGTTAAAACTTTGATTTTCTATTCCTAGATGCTTGTTTCAATAGATTAAAATCCTATATTCGGCTTCAGAATAAAGTGAAAATGTTAAATTTTATGATTCTGGTACATTTCCAGATTCAGGCATATATTTTGCAATCTAAATGCGGTAAGATTAACATTTACAGCACAATAAGTTGAAGATTATTTAGTTTAAAAGATGTAAAAAATTATTGACTGAGTAGAAATAAAATAGACAAACGTTAAAATTCCCCAATCCATTTTACACCTACGTATGAAAGAGAAAAAGAAATTACCTGCGAGCAAAAATAATTACAAACCTTCTACCATTTTAATTCTGGTTTTAAGCCTTATTGGTTTTACCGGTATCGCTTCTTATAAACCTGCTCCCTCAACTGGCAATTCGAATGATTTTTTTGAAAAGAAAAACGCAAACACCTCGCTTGAAAAAGACGAGCTATTGGAGGAGTTTGAAGAAAGTCTAGCAGAAAACACGAGTGAAAATTCGAGATTGGAAAGTATGCTTGGTTTCTATCAAAATCATCTATTTGGTATTGATGTTTCTCACTACCAAGGTAAAATTGATTGGGATGAATTGGAATTTATAAAAGACAGCGTACCGGTGAGTTTTACTTTTATGCGTGCCAGTGTGGGAAAAGATACCAAGGACAAACATTTTGCATTTAACTGGAAAGCGGCAGAATCAAAATCTATTGCACGTGGTGCTTACCATTATTACCGACCTGATGAAAACTCTACCTTACAAGCGAACAACTTCATAAACAGCGTAACATTGACCGCAGGCGATTTGCCCCCAGTATTGGATATTGAAGCACTTCCAAAAAGACAGTCTATTTCTTCTTTAAGAAAAGGAATTACCAACTGGCTGAATATTATTGAAAAACATTATGGTGTGCAGCCAATTATCTATACAGGTGATACCTTTTACAAGCATTACTTGGCGGGACATGGTTTTGACGAATATACCTTTTGGATCGCCAACTATAATCCGGTTGCTCAACCAGAATGTTCTAATTGGGATATCTGGCAGTTTTCCATGGAAGGAAGAATCGCGGGAATAAACCATGACGTTGATCTAAACGTTTTTAACGGTGACAGTTTAAAACTTCAAACGCTAAGAATTCCTAGTTAATTATTTGGTTATATTAAACGAAAAAACCACTTCTGAACGAAGTGGTTTTTTATTTTGGTAATATCTTATTTAAATCCTACCGTTGGCTTCAACCCATTTGAATTTGTGTTGATCCTGCGGAATACTTATTCTCTCGGCAATCCTTGTCATTCTTGCTGGTAGATGCATAAGATAGTCGCGCGCCTTTTCAGCTTCATCGGTCAAAGAGGTAATTTTATCAATTTCCCAATATTCATTTAATTTTTGAAGGATATCAATATAATCCAAGGTGGTATAAACACCTAATCGTTGTGCGGCATTGGAAAAATTTTCAAAAGCCGCAGCAATATCTTGACCGGATTCCCGAATAAACTGTGCGGGCATTACAATCTTCTTTTTCATCATGTCCTGAAAAGCGAGCATCATTTCACTGGGGTCATATTCAAAAATGATTTTCACGAACTCTCGATAAGCCAAATGGTGTCGCATTTCATCACCTGCAATAATATTGCACATTTTCGCGAGCATTTTATTGCCTTTCTTTTTGGCCAGTTGCCCAACTCTTTTATGCGAAATATTGGTCGCCAATTCCTGAAAACTGGTATAAATGAAGTTTCTGTACGGATCTCTTCCTGTTCCTATATCAAATCCATCACTAATAAGATACTGGGTTGTTTTTTCAATTTCGCGCATGTTAACCCTCCCGGAGAGATACAAATATTTATTCAGCGTATCCCCGTGACGGTTTTCTTCGCCGGTCCAATGTCTAATCCATTTTGACCACCCGCTGCCTTGACCTTTTGAACCATGTTGCTCTACGCCTTCCATATCCATCAACCAAGATTCATAAGTTGGAAGTGCTTCTTCCGTAACCATATCGGCGACTAGTACTACCCAAAAATCATATTCCAATTCTTTGGCCTCTTCTCTTATTTGATGAATTTCATCCATAAAATTCTCCTGTTGCAAATTGGGCAATAAATCTGTGGGTTGCCATACCTCTTCTATGGGAATAAGGTATTTATCCACAAATTCATCGATTGATTTTTCGACGGTTTTCATTACTTCCAATCTCACGTTCTGTAACGCCATACGCTTTAATTTTAGTGAATTTTCTAAATTGAAAAATCAACTATTGAGTTCATTCAGATCAACCATTTAAAAACCACAAAGATCTTAAGGTTGAACGTTAAATAATCCCCAAAGATAGGAAGTTGATTGGAGAAAAAAATCTAAATAATTCTTAATTTCTCCCGTTCTCGTCTGGGTACAGCTCAAAGACGGGTTCACTTTGCCATATTTGCTTGGTTTCCACGTCAATAGCAGATAACTTTCCTTTAAAAGCAGCGCCGGTATCCACGTTCCAAACATTTATGATATTTACCGGTTTTGTTTTGCCTATTCTGGAAACTGGCGTATGCCCAATATAGATTTCGTTGAATAACTGAAGCCGTTTCGGGAATTTTTGGTCTGAAGCATCCAAATTTGGATCCATCGAGAGCAGCATTTCCCATAATGTTCGGTCCCAGTATAAAACAACCTTGTTATACTCTTTTTCCGGTCCACCCTGATTGGTAAATCCCGCATGCAAAAATAATCGGTTCTTGCCGTCTATGTAATAATTGAGCATTTGTTCGAAAAAATGAAGATGTGCCAGTTTTTCAGTTTCAGAAAAATCACGATAAGCGTCTATACTTGTTTGCCCGCCGTGTTGCAGCCACTGTTCATTTAATTCGCCTGTTTTGAGCCAAGTATAGGTTAGATCGTCATGGTTTCCCCTCAAAAAAATACAGGAATTTTGTTGGCTCAATTTTATCAGATAGGAAACCACGTTTGCCGAATCGCTCCAGCCGTCAACGTAATCGCCCATAAAAATAAATTGATCCTTCGGTGCGACTTCAATCCTTTCCAGTAATTGCACAAGCGCTTTTAATCCGCCGTGAATATCCCCTATTGCTATTGTTCTGCTCATGAACTGTATTTTATTTTCCTGAAAATCCGCATGACCTCTTTATAGACAGCATATATTTTTTCATTATAATTTTTTAAAACTATTTTCGATTCGTCCAATTTTTCTTTTGCTTCTGAAAAATTATTGAAATAACAAATTAAATAGGTTGCAGGCAAATTGTTTAAATCCATTTCTTCGTTTGCGGAAAGTGGGATTTTCTTTTTTAGTTTTTCCAGAATTGCATTGTTGCTATTGTAAATATGATGCAAGGTTTTTTTGTCGAATTGAGGCGCCTCAAAGAGAATCTTGTTCAGGATTTCATAATTTCCATTTTCCTGAAACTGAATTTTCACTTCTTCCAAAGGATAATATTTATAAGATCCGGCAAGTCCTAAATGAACGTACTCCACAATTTGAAAAACATCATCATCAATAGAAATACTTACTTCATCCAATTCAGAATAGAACAATTTCACTTGCTCATTGATAAGTTCGATATCAACACGCGAATAATAAACCTGATCTTTCACCCACTTTTCCTTCCCTGCCCAACAAACCACGAAATATTCCTTGAAAACTTTGTACTGCGGATTAAAATCTTTTCTTTTTTTTCTGAAATCAAAAACACCATCAAGCGTTAACTCAATATTATTTTGGGAATGGTTTTCAATTGCCGAAACGATTTCCGAATTTATATTTTTTGATTCTGAAAAATTTTCTTTTGGCAGACTAATACTGCCTTCCCGAACAAAGCGCGTTCCCGCGGAATACTTCCAAATATTCTTTTTCAAAACACAAATTTGCACTCCATTAGGTCTGATGGTTATGAGTCCGACAACCAAATTTTCGGGAAGATGTGGAAACGGGATGTTCTCATAAATCACCCGCGGTGGATTTTCTATGTAAGCATTTACCAAATTCTGAATTTTACTAT
>DASSWB010000068.1:0-15524 GCA_035705495.1 Salinimicrobium sp.
TCGAATTTCAAAAAACATTTACAAGAAAAATTAAAGAACCACAACAAGCCAAGACCTTTCATTTGTGAGGGAAATCCTTTGGACTGTAAAATTTTCATTGTCGGCATAAACGCAGCTACTGAAATGCAGCAGGATTTTTGGGAGTTTTGGTCAGAAGAAGATGGCTTTAATAAAAATAAATGGCTGGGAAGTTATAAAGCAGAGCGTGCAGCTCAACCTCTAAAAAAGGGTAAGACAAGGAGAAATACAGTAAGCAATACTAGAAAAAGAATTGATTGGATTGTTGAGGCAACAAAACCTGTCAAAATCTTGGAAACAAATTTATTTGTCAAAGCCACACCAACAGCAAAGGAATTAAAAGCAGGTGATAGAAGGAGTGAGGTTTTTGAATATTTACTGGAAACCATAAAACCAGAAGTCATTTTTCTACATGAAAACCAAACGATAAAATACTTCGAGAAACTCGACGGCGTAAAAATCGTGAAAAATGAAACAAAAAGTTTTGAGATTTTAGGAACAAAAACAAAGGTTTTAGCGAAGAATCATCTTTCAAGAGGTTGGTCGGAAGCGAACACAAAAGAATTAGGTAAAGATTTAAAAGCTGGAATTAGAAACTAAAGATAGGCCAAAATCGTTTTTGAATTGATAATTTGAAGTAGATGGAAATGCTGAATCAAACTTTAATTGAAAGCATTTTTGTATATTTGAACAAACTTATTTTGTTATGGATTTTCAGACTCGAAAGCTAAATTTAATCTCTTATCTTGCTCAAGTTCAGGATGAAAGTATCTTGAAAAAGATAGAAAGTTTTATTTTAAAAAGAAAAACCAAAGATAACGAATCGGATATAGAACCTTTTACAATTGAACAGCTTATTGACAGAATTGAAAAATCTGAAAAAGATTTTAAAAATGGAAAATATAAAACTCAAACTGAATTAGAGAAAATTTCAGAAAAGTGGTAAGTAAACAATAATGGAAATAATTTGGTCTGACTTCGCCATTCAAAACCTAAAGGAAATTTTCGATTACTATAAATCCAAGGCAAGTAATAGGGTTGCGAATAAAATCCGGAAGCAAATTCTTCAATCTTCAAAACAGCTTATCAATAATCCAGAATTGGGTCCAATTGAATTTAATCTAGAGAATCTCAAACTTGATCATAGATTTTTACTGAGTGGAAATTATAAAATCATTTATAGAATTGAAAAAGACAGAATTTTCATAAATGATATATTTGATGTAAGACAAAACCCAGATAAAATGATCCATGAAAAAAAGGATAGAGGTTAGCATTAGTTAACACTGAAATCAACAACAAATCATATAAAAATATCTCACCCAGTTAGCGGTGAGTCTTTTCCTTTCACTTTTTCCACTTTTCCACTTTCAACTAAAAACCCGCACGAGGGATAGCAGTGGAAAGCCCACAGTGAGGTACGAGCGCGGACTTGCAGCGTATAGCCCGACGCTCTTTCCCATCTAAGAGGCGAGTTATGCTTTGTTTTCTGTTTTGAAAAAAATCTTTGTTGATCAGAAAAATGTGGGAGCGGCGTGCCCGAAAACAATTCTTGCACAGAAAAACCTTTCAGTAAATATTTGTTTTTATAATGAAAACTTTCAACAGCGTCTTTCTTTTTTCAGCACGTATTATTTACTAGATAATATTTGTTCGGCCTTTTTTTATTCTCAAAAAAATGGAAACAATCAACAAATTAAAGAAAATGCAGAAATTATTCTTCCGGAAAACGGTCTGGAGGAAAAACTGGAACTGGCAAAAAGGGAAAACCGAAAACTGATTATCAAACTCGGTTTTGATCCCACCGCACCCGATTTACATTTGGGACACGCAGTTGTGCTGAAAAAACTAAGACAGTTTCAGGAATTGGGACATCAAATCGTGATATTGGTCGGTAGTTTTACCGCAAGAATAGGGGACCCAAACCAAAGAGGAATTATTGTTGTTTCAATCAAACAAATCATTACATAAGCAAAGTAACAGTGGACCTGTAATAAGTAAAGAAATAACTATTGATTTTTTGAACAAAGAGAAACTAATTGGAGAAAACACAAATGAAAACGCAGAGGGTGGAGATGAAGTATTTAAAGAAACCCGAAAGGATATAAAAATAGAAAAACTCATAAAATTATCTGAGATTGAGGATTTTGATGAACTTGATATGTCTGTTTATTAAATAGAAAATGCTCTAAAATAGCGGCTATAAAAGAATGGCTACTGACTGTTAAATTAAAGTTTTCGAATAAGGTATAATTTACAGGTGGGTAAATTCGTTGAAGACCGAAGGATCTCGTTCAGGCAATTGTTATTCAATTTGGACTGAACGCAAGAAAATGTCTCATGTCAAAAATTATTTTCATGGGCATAGGAAATAACTTCTTTCAAGGAACCTAGTTGAAGTTTTTTAAGAATATTCTTCCGGTGGGTCTCCACGGTATATTGGCTAATGTTCAGTTCTTCGGCAGTCACTTTAGCGGTGCATCCTTTTTTTGCGAATCCTATAATTTCCTTTTCTCGTTTACTGAGCAGGAAAGCATTGTTTCCTTCTCCGAAATCCGGCTTTGCTTCGGTTTTATCGGATTTTATAAAGACTTCTTTCCCGTCCAGAACCTCCCGGATCGTTGTTTTGACTATATCTGCATTCGTTGTTTTTGGGATATAGGCATCCGCTGCGGCTTTTTTTCCTTCATTGATAACATTGTACGATTCAAACATGGAAATCAATATAATTTTTGTGTGAGGTCTTATTTTCTTGAGGTTCTTACAAATTTCAAGTCCGTTGGTACCGGCCATCTGAATATCTAGCATCAACAAGTTAGGTTCGTGACTGTTCAACATGTGGTTTAGTTCAAGACTATTGTTACAAACCCCCACCACTTCAAAATCGTTTTCATCTTCCAGAATACGGACAAGTCCATCGGCAAAAAGTTGATGGTCGTCCACAATTATTATTTTATATGTTTCTTTCATTTCTTTATTCTTTAGTAATTTATTAAGGGAACGGTAATTATAGATGTAGTCCCGGCAGTTGAACTGGAAATATGGACTTCCCCGTTCCACCGGTCTGCCCTCGAATATATATTGTTTATGCCCATTCCTTTTTTTTCCGTCTTCGTGTTGTAGCCTTTCCCGTTATCTTCAACTATTAATTGTACTTGTTCGCTATCAATGAGAAGTTGGAGCGTAGCCTCCGATGCATCGGAATGTTTCAGGACATTGGACAATAACTCAACACTGATCCTTGTAATCGGCAGTTTTAACACCGTCGGCATCAGGCTTTCTTTCCCGATTCCGATGAAGATAAAGTGTACTTTGCCGATGGCGTTTAATCCATCTATCTTCTCGCGGAGAATATGAAAAAGACCATCGCCACTAAGATCAGGCATAGAAAGCTTCTTGAAAAAATATTTTAGATCCATATTGGCTTTGGTAATCATTTTTACCAATGATTTGTCATGCAAATAGCTATTGGTAATAATGAGGTTGATAGCGCTTATCGTGGTACCCAGATCATCGTGCAAATCTTGTGAAATACGCTTTCTTTCACTATGGGTAGAAAACAAAATTTCCTGTTCCGCTTCCAGTTCCTTTAGTTTTAATTTCAGGTCGGCTTGTTTTTTTTGTCTTTTTTTATACCGTATAAATCGGGTTATGAGTAAAGAAAAAGCTCCAATGAACAAAATGAGAATAGACATATAAAGCATTCTTTGCCTTGACTGCTTTAATTTCAGTTCGTAGGTTTCTTGCTCTACTTTTATTTGGGTGTTTATTTCATTTATGGATTTACTTTTTTCCGTGTTTATAAGGCTATCATTCACATTTTTAAACCCTTTATAATGGATTAAGGCATTTTGGTAGTCCCCGTTTAATTCATAAGCTTTGGACAAAGCTTCATTGGCATTTTTTTCTCCAATCAAAAAATGTGTTCCTTGACTACCTATCAATGCCTGGTGGGCAAGTTCTATGGCCGGGGCCGGTTCTTTTTGGTAAATATACAACCAAGCCAAGCTCAAACGGGTCTGGGCTAGGTCAATAGGTGAGTTTTGCTTCAATCTCAATTCAAGGCTTTTTTCAAGGTATCCTTTTGCCTTGGTATAGTCTTTTTGTTCTGTATAAACCTTTCCTATGTAGTCTGAAACATAGCCAATCATGTAATCAAACCCAATGGGTTCGGCATATTCCAACGATTTGTTCAGGTAGTACAGACTAGAATCATACTCTTTAAGCGTGTGCTTTGTAATGCCCAAATGGGTATAGTTGGCCGCAATCTGTGTACTGTCGCCAAGTTTTTTACTTATATCCAGTGATTGTTTGAAATACCCTATGGCCTCTCGGTATCTTTTTTGGTCGCCCATGATAAATCCTATTCCCGATAGCGTGTAGGCCATTCTGTTTTTATTGCCGTACTTTTGGTTAAGGGACAAGCTCTTTAGTTGCATTTCCATCGCCTTGTCATTTTGCCCCATATCATAATATATATTACCTATTTGGGAATAGATTTGAGCCAAGATTTCTTCCTCTTCTGCTTCCTTATACAAATTCAGGCTCTCTTCAAAGGCTTCTATGCCCTTGGTATTATTTCCGGATTTTCTGTAAATACGCCCAAGGATAAAGTAAAGTGATGCCCGTATCTTAATGTTTCCTTGTTTTTCGGACAACTCAATAAACCGGAAAACAGCTGTTTTAGCAACTTCATGTTTACCGTCGTCGCTAAACTCATAAATCTCTTTACGAACATTCTCTATATCGTTTTCTGAAATGGATTTTGCTTTTTGAAAGCTTTTGTATAGGGAGTCAATTGTGCTCCTATATGGCGATTGTCCAAATGATAAAATTGGCAAGGCCCAAATGAAAACCAATAATCCAAAGCGTTCTATGAAGGACATAAACAAAAAGATAAAGAGAGCATTTTTAATGGATGATTTTAAATCCGGAAACGAATGTTCATTATTAGTTTAATCATAAAAATACCCAAAAATTGGTATTGTAAACATCGTTTAAGGTAAGTTATTTTTATATAATATTAAATAATGTTAAAAATATTAACTTATGAAACACTCCATTTTCTTAATTTTTCTATTTTTTACCGCCGTTATACATGCCCAAACCGTAACCATTGGAACACAAGTATGGATGGACGAAAACTTGGAGTCTGCAAGCTTTCAAGACGGCACTACGATAGCGCATGCCCAAAATAGGGAAGCTTGGCAGCAAGCCACTGAAAATGGACAGCCTGCATGGGCTTGGTACTATGACGAGACCATAGGGCAACAGTATGGCTATATGTATAACATTCATGCAGTAAATAAGGGCAATCCTTGCCCGGAAGGCTTTAGGATACCGAATATTGATGATTGGGAAAAATTATTTACTTTTTTAGGGGAAGATCTCGCTGCCAAAAAAATGAAAAGTACTTCTGGATGGGATGACAATGGAAATGGGACAAATACGAATGCTTTTAATGCATTGCCGGGAGGAGTGAAAAGTGGTTATGGTGGTTTTAATAATTATAAGAAACAAGCCTCTTTTTGGGCCAATACCATCCATGATGAACATGGTTTGTGGTCTGTTGTGCTTATGTGGTGGTCGGATAAAGCAATAATAAATCCTTCAGGTAAAAAAGGTGGGTTGAATTGCAGGTGTATAAAGGAGTAATAACCAAAAAAACTTGCTATAATGAAAAAAAATCTTTTATGGACGACCTCCAATTTCGATTCTTACCATTCTTTAGGGCAGTTTTTATCAATTTTCATCTTATTTATCTTCCTTTTTTCCTGTAGCGACGATGACACCCAATATGACGAGATAGATCAATCTGGAGACAAAAACTTAATAAGTTTGGTCTTTGAATACGATAGTACAGACTACCCCACCAGTATAGATAATACGTCCGTTACCAATAGTACAGACTTTCCTTTTTTTGCAGAAGAGGTATTGATCAAGTCATTTGAAATCTCAGAAAATGCATCCACGAATATAAGTATCGGACAAATCCTAAATATCAGTAACGATCCTTTAAGTATTACGGTTACTGCCGAGGACGGAATCTCAAAAAATTATTCATTAAGTCTATCAAAAGACGAAGGATTAAATTTAAGCCCAAATATGAACATAGAAATGGGTAGTTCATATTCTTTGCAAGGTTCAGATGTGTATGTTGAACCAAATCAACTAACACAAGATTTTGATAAATTTTATGAGGCTGGCTATGCTGATTTTAATAATGATGGGCATACAGATGTTCTTTTAGCTAGCGGAGTAGCGCTAAGTTTTGACTATTCCCCCATTTTATTATACTTAGGCGACGGAACAGGAGTCAATCCAGATTATTGCGAGTGCGGGGGTGAATGTGTTCAATTTTCTTGCAATAGTTTTACGCAAAAAATGAATGCTTTACCAAGTGGATATGAAGGTTTACAATCTCCAAGAAAAATATTATTGGGAGATTATAATAGTGATAATCTAACGGATGTATTTATTTTAGGGCATGGTTATGACGCACCACCCTTTCCTGGTGAATCTCCAGCACTTCTTATAAATAACGGGGACGGTTTTAACTATGAAAAATTTAATAATGTCTCTGGGTTTTACCACGGAGGCTCCTCGGCTGATTTTGATAATGATGGGGATATAGATATTTATTTAGTTGGATCCATTTTTCTAATTAATGATGGTGCCGGAAACTTTACCAAAACTTCTGAATTCATCGATAATGAATTTCCACCTAGTGCAGCATATTATACATCAGAATTTATTGATATTAATTCTGATGGCTATATTGACTTGCTGGTCGCAGGTCATGAACATGAAGGAGCGCCGAGCTATATTTTATGGGGAAATAGTTCAGGTAAATACTATAAAGACTTAAGTTCTACCATTCCACCGGTATCAGGTTATAATATTGTAATAGATATTGATACGAATGATATTGATGGTGATGGGGATAAAGACCTTATTATGTACAGAGTAAATTCTGATATTTTCTATCTAGATCACTACATTCAGGTTGTAGAAAATGATGAAAATATTAATTTTAATGATGTGACTGAAAGTGCAATTGTAAATAGTGCTGGTATAGATGCATATGATTGGATTCATCTTCAGGATTTGAATAATGATGGAAATATTGACATTTATCTGGACTCCAACCATAAACCAAATATAAAATGGCATGGAGATGGGAATGGGGGATTTAATTAAGAAATCAACCTACTGGGCATTTCTTTATTTGCTTATTGCTAGCTAGTTAACTTGAATATACAGGCTCAGGAATCCATTGCCAAATTCAAGTATAAGGACGCCGAAAAAGCCCTCATTGAAAAACGTTATGGCGATTGTATCACTCATTTAAATGAAGCCGAAAATCCTCTTGGGAAAAACAGCGCCCAATAATATTGCACCTGAAGATTTTGTCGCAACACCAACTCTTGGAGGAAGACCCATACCAACACAATGAGACAATTGTGGATATTTATTACAATAACCATTTAGTTCTAAGTGTATTTATGATCACATTTGTCCAAAACCAAAACAAGTTATTTTTATACCTCTGTCGAACCCATGAAGGAATATGGCTCCTACAACGTCCAAGCCATAAATGGCTGTTGTGAGCATGAAATCACTACCACGGAAAAGCGACTCCAACAACACCCGAGACCCAAGGAGATGTTGTGAGTTTAAAATACGTAATCTCCGAAATCCTGATAAATCAAGGGGTGGTAGCTTCCGATTTTGAATAATATCATCACTTTAGATGGGAAAATTCTATAAATTAATCACATTCGTTTTCTACACATGCTTTCCTCAGGTAAACGATTGCCAGATTCAAATATGAGGAAATGATGTTTAAGTTATATGCTGAAACGAGTTCAGCTTTTTTCCTCTTTTATAAGATCTAATTCGAAGGAACTTTCCTCACTCTACGTAAATCCAATAAATTAATCGCGTTGATTCCCAAACCTTTTACGTTTGGTTGCGTAAAACGAACCACTTCATCATAATAAAGCGGAACGATGGGAGCGCGGGCAATGATGATTGAATCCATTTTTCGGTACAGGTTCAGCCTTTCTTTTGTGCTGTTTGAAATTGTTGCTTGTTCGTAAAGCTTATCATATTCGGCCGACTGAAAATGCGTGTAATTGGGACCGTTGGGTGAGAAATTTTCAGAATAAAAAAGTGAGAGATAATTTTCTGCGTCGGGGTAATCGGCAATCCAGCTGCTTCTGAAAAAATCCAGTTTTCCAGCGGAACGTTGCTGCAAAAGGGTAGAGGGCGGCATCACGTTTATATTGACCTTGATATTGATTTTTTGCAATTCACGCTGAATAAATTCCACTAAATCCAAATAATTTGCGGTGGTACTGATGCTGATTTCAGGATTCTTGTCACCAGTTTCCGCGATGTATTCGTTTACGAGTCCGCGTGCTTTTTCGGGATCGTAACTATAACCTTTTAGATTTTGAAATCCGGGCAAACCTTGGGGAATAAATCCGTTTTCAGCGGGAATTCCCACGTTGTTTCGCAGGTAGCGAATCATTGTTTTGCGGTCAAATCCGTAATTGATTGCTTTTCGAAGGTTCAGGAATTGGGTTTCGGGTGTTTTACTATCCAAAAAAATCCCGAGATATTCGGTGTTCAAATACGGGCCTGTAATCATATTGATGTGCGCGTATTTTTCTTTGATTTCGCCCGTGGCAGTCAAAATTTCATCTTTGTAAGACGGATCCAATCCGCTTAAAAAATCGATATTTCCCTGCGCGAATTCCAAAAACTCCGATTGTTTATCGGGCAAAAAAGTCACCGCAACGGCTTCGAGATAAGGCAGCCGATTTCCGGCTTCATCTTTTTCGTAAAACAACTCATTTTTTCTAAAAACCAATTTCTCGTTTTCTTCCCACCGCTTGAATTTAAAAGGACCAGTTCCGATAGGATTCCGACGTAAATTGATATTATGCGTGGCAATTTCCACGGGAACCACCGAACTGTATTTCATGGAAAGCAATCCGAGGAAAGCGGGAAACTGCTGCTTCAGTTTGATGCTTAAGGTACTGTCATTTTCAGCATTGAAAAAATCGACGTTCTGCATGATCCAACTTCCGGGTGAAGCAATTTTTTCATCGGTCAAACGCTTCAAGCTAAAAATAAAATCTTCCGCAGTAACAGTCCGCGTGGAATCACTTCCGAAGATGGCATTTTTATGAAAATATACATCATTCCGAAGATTGAATGTGTAGGTGAGTCCGTCGTTGGAAATCGTCCAATTTTTCGCAATATCAGGTTTAATGTTCAGGCTGTCATCCAATTGCACCAAACCCGTGAAAAGCTGGTTCGCGGCCCAGATATTCCGCTGATCTTTCGCGAAAGCAGGATCCAAAGTGGTGATATTCGCGTGTTCATTGTAGCGAAAAACCAAATGATCCCTATTTTTTGTGTCCTCACTTTCGCAAGAAGAAAAAATGAGAAGACAAATCGCTGAAAATAAAAAAGTTAGTTTGTAAATGGCGGATTTTTTCAATTTTATAAAAACAATAATTGTGGTTATATTTGCAGTCCTTGATTTGGATGTTTTTCTACGGAATAAATTCTGCTGAAATTTCCAAATTTCTGTAAAAGTACAAGAATGAACGCTAGCAAAAAAGTCGCTTTTTATACATTGGGTTGTAAGCTGAATTTTTCTGAAACTTCAACAATCGCCAGATCTTTCAAAGACGAAGGATTTGAGCGCGTTGATTTCACGGAATCGGCTGATATTTATGTGATTAACACCTGTTCGGTAACCGAAAACGCCGATAAACGATTTAAGACAATTGTAAAGCAGGCGCAGCAAGCAAATAAAGATGCTTTTGTGGTGGCGGTTGGTTGTTATGCGCAGTTAAAACCCGAAGAACTTGCTGATGTGGAGGGTGTTGACCTTGTTTTGGGCGCAACCGAAAAGTTTAAAATTACCGATTATTTAAACGATTTAACGAAGAACGACTTCGGAAAAATCCATTCTTGCGAAATTGAGGAAGCCGATTTTTACGTCGGTTCCTATTCTTTCGGCGATCGTACGCGTGCTTTTTTGAAAGTTCAAGACGGTTGCGATTATAAATGTACTTACTGCACGATTCCGCTGGCACGTGGAATCTCCCGAAGCGATAAACTGGAAAACGTTCTTGAAAACGCTAGAATAATCAGTCAAAAAGGAATTAAGGAAATTGTTTTGACCGGTGTGAATATTGGCGATTATGGAAAAGGTGAATTTGGGAACAAAAAACACGAACACACTTTTTTGGATTTGGTAAAAGCGCTGGATGAAGTCGAAGGTATTGAAAGACTTCGTATTTCTTCCATAGAGCCCAATCTTTTAAAAAATGAAACGATAAATTTTGTTGCTCAGAGTAAAACTTTTGTTCCGCATTTTCACATTCCGCTGCAAAGTGGAAGCAATGAAATATTGAAAGCAATGCGCCGCCGATATTTACGTGAATTGTATGTGGATAGGGTGGAGCAGATCAAAAAAATGATGCCAAATGCCTGTATTGGCGTGGATGTTATTGTTGGTTTTCCAGGAGAAACAGATGCGCAATTTTTGGAAACCTATCATTTTCTGAACGCGTTGGATATTTCTTATTTGCACGTGTTCACTTATTCCGAAAGGGACAATACAATCGCCGCTGAGATGGAAGGCGAAGTTTCCTTGGCAAAACGAAAAAAGCGAAGCAAAATGCTACGTGGATTATCGGTTAAAAAAAGAAGGGCTTTTTATGAGAGTCAGTTGGGAAATACATTCACGGTTCTTTTTGAAGGTGAAAACAAAGAAGGTTTTATCCACGGCTTTACGGAAAACTACGTCAAGGTGAAAACCTATTGGAATCCCGAGCTTGTGAACACATTACACAAAATCCGACTCCAAAAAATTGACGAAGACGGATTGGTGCGCTTTGATTTTGTAAATGAACCTGTGATGCTTAGATATTGATCCCTACGGGAAGAAGATCCTTGTATTTCTTTTTGTGTTTTCTGATAAAACCAGCAATCTGCGGATTGGTGGGCATCACTCGGATTCTATCATTATCGTGTTTTATCTTTTCAAGAACCGCTTCTATAAGTTTGTCGGCATAGCGTTTTTCATGAAGTTCAGGACTCATGACAATTCGCGTTAAGAATATTTTCTTTTCTTGTCTTGAATATTCTATCGTTGTCAATTCACCTTCAATAGTGGTTTCAAATTGTCGTAAAAACTCATTATCATTAATGATCATTCCCTGTTTTTCCATCTTGTTTAGTTTCAGCAAAAGTTAGATTTGCACGGTATAAGTACTTAATGAGAGGAAAATAAATTAGAAGATAATTTATTGTTTTTTTGTGTTTCCTCCTTTACAAAAGTAGTAATTTAGTGGCAATAAAGTGATTATACTTTTCAATAAAATCAAAAACAGCACAAAAGTGGTTCACGTATATTTTATGCCTGGGATGGCGGCAAGTCCTAAAATATTTGAGAATATAAAGCTTCCGGAGCAGGAATTTAAGATACATTGGTTAAAATGGCTTCCGCCGAAAAAAAATGAAAGCTTACATGAATATTGCAAGAGAATAAGTAAAAATATTGTTCATGAAAAACCTATATTGATAGGCGTTTCTTTCGGAGGAATTATTGTGCAGGAGATCGCGGAATTTTTTGAAGTTGAAAAACTGATAATTATATCAAGTGTGAAGACAAAGTACGAATTGCCACGACGGATGAGGTTTGCAAGGAAAACGAAATTGTACAAAATATTGCCAACCAGTTTAGTCAATTATTTTGATGCCTTGGAAAAAATCGCATTTTCCAAAGTAGTAAAATCGAGAATTAAATTGTACAAGAAATTTTTGATGGTGCCCGATAATTATTATATGGATTGGGCGTTGGATAAAGTAGTTAATTGGCAGCAGGAAAAACCACCGAAAGGTATTATTCATATTCATGGTGAAAACGACGTTATTTTCCCGATTAAATACATCAGCAATGCCGTGGTTGTTCCTAATGGAACACATATTATGATCGTCAATCGGTTTAGGTGGTTCAATGAAAATTTGCCCAATATTTTAAAGTCAGAAAAAGTAGAACTCCAAACAATATAAAAATGAACAAGATGAAAAAAGCTTTAATGATGATAGGAATTGTTTTGATTGGTGCCATCAGCATCCATGCAGTTCAAGACGCGCCCACGGAAGAGCGTATGGAAAATGAACGCATGAATGAATACGGTGTTTATACGTTGCCAATGCCCGAAAATTTGGATTTTGCAGGAGAATCTGTCCCCGTTGAAATTCCAGATGTGTACGAAAGAATGGATCGGGAACTTTTGGTAAATACCTATTGGCATTCCAACACTTTTTTACTTTTAAAAAGAGCCGCAAAATACTTTCCGGTAATTGAACCCATTTTGAAAGAACACGGAGTTCCGGATGATTTTAAATATTTGGCAGTCATTGAAAGCAGTCTTACAAATGCCGTTTCACCCGCAGGAGCGAGGGGGTTTTGGCAATTTATGGAAGGTACGGCGAAAGATTATGGATTAGAGGTGAACGATAATGTGGATGAAAGATATAATATTGAATTGGCTACCCACGCGGCTGCGGAATATTTAAAAGATTCAAAAGAAAGATTTGGGTCTTGGACACTCGCTGCGGCTGCCTATAATGCCGGTAATCGGGGAATTGAAAATCAGCTAGAGCGACAAAACGTAAAAGATTATTACGATCTTTTGCTCGGGGAGGAAACGGGGAGATACGTTTTCAGGATCATTGCCGCAAAAGAAATATTGAATCACCCAGAACAATACGGTTTCAACTTTAGGGAAAAAGATTTGTATGAATATATTCCGGTGAAAGAAGTGGTGGTAGATTCGGCGGTATCCGATTTCACCCAATTTGTAGAACCATTTGGGATCAATTATAAAATTCTAAAAATTCACAATCCGTGGCTGAGGGAAAAAAATTTGGAAAACGATTCCGGTAAAAAATATATACTCAAAATTCCTGAACCAGAATCTTACGCCCGAGAAAACTAATGTGGTTATTTCTTAAAGATAATTTTTGGCTGCTGCTGCTCATTATTAATTATGTGATTGCAATGTTCACGGCAGGTTTTATTGTGATGAACAATAGAAATCCGGTCAAAACGCTTTCATTTGTCCTGGCATTGATCGTTTTGCCGTTCATCAGTATTCTTATTTATTATTTCTTCGGACAAGAATACAGAAAAACCAAAATCTTTAAGAGGAAACATATTTTTGATCACGAAAAAATCAAGAAATGGGAGAAGAAGCTTCTGTTGAGCGAAACAGAACTTGATAAGATTGAACGGAATTTTTTGGATGAAAAAATCAAACTGGTAAAGCTGCTTCAAAACAATCAAAATTCGCCCTTGACCTTCAGAAACGAGGTAGAAATTCTTTTGAACGGCGAGAAGAAATTTGAAATGTTGAGAAAGGACATTTTAAATGCCAAAGACCATATCCATCTTGAATACTATATATTAAATGACGACACCATAGGGAGTGAGCTCATTGAAATGTTGTGCAAAAAATGTCAGGAAGGTGTTTCGGTAAGAGTGAGCTATGATTATGTTGGGAGTATACTGACATCCAAAACCGTAAAAAAAATGAAATCGATGGGAATAGAAGTTTTCCCGTTCATGCCTGTTTGGTTCCCGAATCTTACCCGAAAACTAAATTACCGTGATCATAGAAAAATCGTAATTATTGATGGATTAATTGGGTATGTTGGAGGCATCAATATTTCCGAATATTATGTAAATCCCAATAAATTTGAAGTGTTCTGGAGGGATACACATTTAAAAATTACCGGACACGCAGTAAAAACCCTACAAACCCAGTTTTTGCTCAATTGGGATTTTGTTTCCGCCAAGAAAAACGAAATTCAGGATAATTTTTTCCCCAAAGTCGATATTAAATCCACAACTGCGGTCCAAATTGCAGCCAGTGGGCCCGATACTGATTGGGCCAATATCATGGAAGCTATTTTCACTGCAATTACCACTGCCGAAGACTTTGTTTACCTCACTACACCTTATTTTATTCCAAATGACGAAATTTTAACCGCATTGGTTTTGGCTGCGCGAAGTGGTGTTGAAGTGAAATTGATCATACCTAAAAATGGAGATTCTTGGGCAGCAAAATATGCCACTAATTCTTACATAGAAGAATTGTTGGAAAGTGGGGTGCAGGTATATCATTATTGTAAAGGAATGATTCACGCCAAGACAATGGTAGTCGATAATATATTTTCCACTGTGGGTACATCAAACATGGACAACAGGAGTTTTAATATCAACTTTGAAATCAACGCACTGATATTCAATAAAGAAATAAGTCGGCAAATGGTCGAAATATTTGAAGCCGACATCAAAGATTGCGATGCGATTGATTTGGATGAATGGAAAGAAAGGTCATTTTTTGAAAAAGTAAAAGAGTCTTTTTGTCGATTGTGGGCACCTTTGCTGTAACTTAATTTGTCATCGCTGGTGCTGCTCATCGATAAAATATTACCTTTTGTCTATTTATTGAAAATTTAGTTCCAGATTTTAAGATTTCGACCGATTATCCTTATGCCAATACTTTTAATTTGTCTACATTTAGAGATTCTTTTAACTAAACTTTATACTTTATGAAAAAATTTACTTTATTAATTGCGTTACTGCTAACATTTGTTTGGCAGGGACAGGCGCAATATGGATGCGAATCTGCAGTAGTTATTTCGGATGGATATACCGTTACTGGAGTAACATCCCCTGGAACAGGAGGAGCAGAAGACTGGAATGAAAATCCCTCAGGTACTTCAATAAATAGTTCTTATTGGGATGATGATGTTTATCTTTTCGAATATACCTCTGGTGCTACTGCAGAGACTATTTCTATATCTATTTTCACTCGAAATAACTGGAATGGGGTTGGTATTTTTGATGATTGTACTGGCACGACCTTTAGTAATGAACTTGCTGCGTCTGGCAGTAGTAGTGCATCTGATTTCACCCATACTTTATCAGCAACGATTCCTGCAGGAAATACGGTGTATATCGCAATAGGGCAATGGGGAACACCAAATGGGGTTGATTTTGATGTAACGGATTTTTCTGTTACTGCTATTACGTGTCCCGCTCCATCAGAATTGACGGCGACAAATATATCAACAACAACTGCTGATTTAGGTTGGACGGCTCTAGGGTCAGAAACTATGTGGAATATTGAGGTTGCAGACGCAGGAATGGCTACAGGTACTGCCACGGCGACTGGAGTTTCAAATCCATACAATGCAACTGGATTGACAGCAAATACACCTTATGAATTTTACATTCAGGCAGATTGCGGTGGCGGTGATGAAAGTGCTTGGGTAGGACCATTTGCTTTTACTACGCCTTGTGCTGCTTTTGATCTTCCAGTGTCCGAAAATTTTGACGGGACTTCTACAGGAACTAGCACGAGTCCAACGGTTCCAGATTGCTGGACTTTTATTGACGGAGG
>DASSWB010000069.1:0-3881 GCA_035705495.1 Salinimicrobium sp.
GTTCCGCGGCTATGCGCCGGGCGGGGCTTTTACCCGGAATTGTCCTTTTGGAAACGAACATTTCTCGTATCCGTAATTTATCAACCGAAGACGGATTTCCCGCCTGGCGCATAGCCGCTGTTATAGCCAGTATTTTTTTCTTAATCTGTTCAGTTTTATTCTTTTATTTGATTTTAATTTAAATTGAGAAGAGTAGTAAGCATCTTGAAATGTTTTTATATTATTCCAACTACTAAAGGACCGAAAGTCTTTATTGGGACTGAAAAACTTGTTTGTTTTTAAATTATCAACTATTTCAAATTCTATTTCGCATTTTTTGTAATCTTGTTCATAATACCAAGAAATTATCGGATTTTCATCATTTTCAATGTTTTGCGCCTTGTAAAACAAAACATTTGCTTTCTCGAATTCCTTCTTAGTCGGCTTCTCTGGTTTTTTTATATCGGTGACAACAATTAAATTGAGTCCAAGTTTTGTTTCTTTTTCCGATTCCAAAACAAAGACCCCACAATAATCGCCATCCATTAACTTGAAAATTAAACAATCTCCCTTTTCAAAAATCGAATTACGATACTTTTTCTTTTGTATTTTCCTCGCACTTTTCTTTTCGGTTGATATTTTGTTTAGAAATTTATCGAGAACATTTTTTCTTTTGTTCAAGTCCGCTTTTGAAGCGTCAAGTTCTCTCCAAAGTTCAATGTCTTTTCCAGATTCAACAATTTCTTTGATTCGGGCATAAATTTTTGGTTCCAGAGCCTTACATTCCCATTGAGCTTTGGCGATAGACAGCCAAAAATTATTTTGGTCTTCATCCGACTCGATGAGTTCTTGGTTTTCCGAAATCAGTCTTTCTGTTATTTTAGAAACCTCCATTCCTTGATTGTATAATTCAAAGAATTCATAATTTATATCTTCGTAAACATCATTTGATGAAATCCCTGTTCCCCAAGTTCCCATAGTTGTTTCTTAATATTGGCTATAACGGTTTGGCTATGAGCAGTTGGGGATTTCTTGCCCTAACTTTTCGGTTTAGCATTTACCTTTGCTTTGGGTTTAGCCTTTTGTTTATTCACTTTTGCCCCCAATTGCTTATAGCTATTGTTAGGTGTAGTGTTTTCTTTTTCTTTCAATTCCTTTGCTGAGTCTACTTTTTTTACTGTCTTCTCTTTCAGTTCTTTGTTCTTCTTTATCTCTTTGTTAATCAGTTCTTGAATTGGTTTCATGGGTGTTTCCATCACAGAATATTCTTCTTTAAAGATTTCCTTATACGTTTCTTTAAATTTTACTTCTTCTCGTATTTTGTTGAAAAGTGGCCACTGTTTGTAATCTGATTTATCGACATCTCCATTATCTCCGATTTTTAACATCATTTCATACGCAATTTCATAGTCGTCAGTCAAAACTGCATAGGCTAATTTGAAATCATCACTACTCGCACTCCAATCTTTTTTGTCAAGAATCTGCTTTGCTTCTTCCTTTTTACCTTGAAGATATTTTGATAAAGAACCATTAACTATAAAAACATTCTTTAATGAATCATTAAAATGTCTTTTTTGATTGCATCCAAAATCAAGCAAAATGTCAGCAAGCTCAAAAGAATTTGTGTTTATCAAATGAAAGCAAACATCATTCAATTCTCTATCCGCATCTTTTAAGTCAGAAATAAGAAGTTTTCTCCAAATTGTATGTGTTAGTTTGGTAGCGATTTCATAAAGACATTTATAAGCATTAGTGAAATATTTTGGCTCTATGCCTAATCGCTGACCGACTTTGATTTTATCTATTTGGCATTTATGTTCTTTACAATTCTTTACATACTGGTTTGAGACAACACCATCACAATGAACAAGTAAGTTTCTGCGTTCGGTTATTTCTATAAAAGTTTGCCAAATTGGTAGTTTTTCTCGAAGTTTCATTCCTAAAAGTTTTTCAAGATAGTCGAATTGTTCAGAATGACTTTTCCTTAAAACCGTATCAATTTCTTTGTCAATTATGTAATCTCTAGCATTTTCGACTGTCTCCATTTCAACAAGCTGAGAGAAAGTTAAATTTCTTTCTGAACCGTTGAGCACATCTGGTTTAATTTCATAAATAGCACGAAGTAAACGAGTCAGAAAGGCATCATATTGAGAAATTAAAGACACAAATAAGCTTTCTGGAATAATTTTACCGGCTAATGCTGAAGTAGAAGCATTTCTTTCAAGAGTTTCAAATTTTTTAGATTCATCTGCTTTAACAAGCAGTCTTTTCTTTCCATTGTCGTCTTCGATTTCTTCAACATTTTCATTAAGAAACTTTGAAAAATCGTCATTTGCCTTTTTGTTATAAGGCTGAATGAGAAGCATAGTCATTGGTAGAGTGTCTCTAATAGCATCAATATGTCTTAGAAAACTCTCTAAATTCTTATGTAAATTCTTTCCTGTTGTCATTACTTATTTGTGTTTGTTAGCATTACACCTAACGTTCCGCGGCTATGCGCCGGGCGGGGCTTTTACCCGGAATTGTTCTTTTGGAAACGTTCATTTCTCGTATCCGTAATCTATCAACCGAAGACGAATTTCCCGCCTGGCGCATAGCCGATGTTGGCAACTGGCTTTTTTCAATTTGTATTTTTCTTAAACGGATTCAATATGTACTGGTTTCAATAATTTAGTAATCCAACCCATTTGTGGTCCTGAAAAACCTAATATTTTGAAGTAGCCTTTTAATCTTTTTGATGAAAATCGACCATCATAAAAAAAATCATCACTATCTTTTACTTTAATTCGATATTCAAAACCCCCATTTAGTTTTTCATTTATGTCAAAATAGTAGGAAAATAAAAATATTCCATTTTTGTCTAGTTTATAATGTTCATCATTGTCAAAATAAATATCTATAAAGACTATTTTTCCTTCGTTTTTGTTTACGAAATTGAATAGGTTTCCTGTTTGTTTACCATCATTAGCATCCACTCCGATTCTACCGCTGAATTTTGGAATTTTGTTTTTTTTCCAATACTGTTTTAGTTGAAATAGCAGAGCAATTATTGCTACAAGTAAAGCTAATAATGCAATTCCAATTTCCATTTGTACTTATTAGGTTTTTGGCATTGATGGTTTTTACTGAAACATCTGGTCATAATCTTTTAATATTGCTCTCATTAATACTTCTCCGTTTTTTCCCAATTTATTGTTCTTTAGACCTAAGTCTTTTCTCATTTCTGCCATAATATTGGTCATATGGGTTAAGTTCTTTTTTGTGTCAATTTTATTATTTTCATCTTGGTGATACATTAATTGGAAATAATCTGAAAAAGCTTTTATAACTCTCGGTGAGGCATATAACACATATTTTTTGTAAAATTCATACAGTTCCTTTACCAATTTATCAGTGCTTTTTCCTTTACTTGTTTTCGTATCGGCAAAAAGTCCAATCATAAGATTTACATATTTTTGATAAACTTCTCTTCTTTCTCTTGCAATTTCATTGGTTAATTCCCTTTTTTTATCAATATTGTATTTTATAAAATATCCAATTGTCGCTCCAATTAATGGTAAAACAATTGAAAGTAATGTGATAGTTGTTTGTGTGTTCATTTTTTAAGCTTGTTGCCAACGTTCCGCGGCTATGCGCTGGGCGGGGCTTTTACCTGGAATTGTTCTTTTGAAAACGCTCATTTTTTGTATCCGTAATTTGTCAACCGAAGAACGATTCCCCGCCTGGCGCATAGCCGATGTTGGGCAACGTTTTTATTTCCAAACATTTTATTCCTTTATCTCGTCGTAAATAATTTTTCCATTATGGGTTATTCTTGTAATATGTCTGTTTTTTCCGGATGGGTCTAAAAGTGTCCAATGTTTTGCATAATAAATTGTAATTTCCTTATTGGCAAATTTTTT
>DASSWB010000070.1:0-39031 GCA_035705495.1 Salinimicrobium sp.
AGAAAATTTGGTCATCCTGTACTTGAAATGAAAAATATTTATCCTGAAACTATATATGGTCATTTTAAAGCAGGTGATCCAATAGAATATATAGCTTACGTGTATGAGTTAACGGAGAAGGAGGTGCGGGAGGCTATAGAATTCATAGCCGCAGCATGATTATATATTTGGATGAAAATATGCCCCGTCACTTGGCAGAAGGTTTTCATACGCTTCAATATCCCGAAGGATTTAAAACGGAACATCTTATTGAGATAAAATATATCCCCACCATTTATGGCGCAGGGGCAAAAGATGTAGACTGGATTCCAGAAGTTGGTAAAGAAGGTGCTTGTGTAATTACTCAGGATATAAACATTAACCGCAGAAAGCATGAATTGGAATTGTATCGTAAAAACAATATTGGCATGTTCTTTTTACGAGGTCCTAATAAAAAGAAAGGACTAAGCATTTGGCAAATGGTTGAAGCCATGGCAAAAAATTGGACCGAAATTTCTCAGAAATCCTACCAGGATAAAAAGCCCTTTGCATATACTTTTGGATTGAAGGGAAAATTAAAAAAAATACCTTAACCTTCATTTCAAATCTTTTATTAAAAAAAAGCGCTACCATAGTTGATAGCGCTAAATTTAATTACGTCGTCTTTTCTTTTTCCGCCACGGTGCATTTTTCTGCCAATCCCCGGCCATAATGCATCCGTAGGGAATTACTTCATCAATTACGGTTCCCAAATTGTACTCCACCATTTGATTTCTCACTGTTGCCGCAGGTTTGTAAGCACTTGGCAATTCAGAAATATCAATTTCATTAGAGAAAAATCGAATATCCAATCCTTCTGTTTCTTCAAGAAAAATATCCATGTCGCTTCTCTCAATTAAATTCCGCTTGTGCTGTGAACGACTCATATTACGTCCCGCACCATGAGGAGCAAATCCTAAATTAGTTTCCGTTGTAGCACCCTCCACAATCAAAACTGGTTCCGACATATTTAAAGGAATTAATCTGGGTCCAGTAATGTCGGGCATAAATTTGGTGTCTAGTGGAGTAGCTCCCTTTGCATGGTAAAATACATCACCATCTTTGAAAACAAAATTGTGTTCGTTCCAAAACCTATTTTCTATTTTGATATTTAGCTTTTCGACTACTCCGTTATGGATCAATTCATGATTTAATTTTGTCCACTTCCTAATGGTTTGAAGCGCGTTCCAATAGTCTTTACCTTCTTCCGTGTTAAAGGGAATCCATGCATTTTGCTTTAGTGTTTCTGGGGAAAGTAATTTTCTGTAACGTTCCGCGAGATGCATTCCTTTTGAATAAAGTCTAGCGCCGGGACCTCGTGATCCATGGTGCGTAATCATCATTGTATTTCCTGTTTTGGCAGATTTCCCGACAAAAAGGAAATGATTGCCATCACCTTGTGTGCCCAAATGTTCACGGGCAACAGATATTGATTTTTCGTCAAATAGAAACTCATTGCTTTTAAATTCAGCCAAAAGCCCTTCTGGTAGCTTAAACTGATGTCCCCTAGGTCTTCCTCCTGGCCCAAAATGAGTACTTTTATGCGCGGCATCCAAAACATCCTTTGGGTCGGCAGATCCAAAATCGGTCAACATTACCGAACAACAGATATCTGCACTATGCATTCCAGGATGAATGGAATTTTTGGTTGCAACAACTCCTCCAACAGGAATGGTTCCAATTGGTCCCGCCGGACAGGCGTCAGGCATTACAGCGCCGCCGATTACCGTGGGGGTTTTCATTACCTCATCCATTGTTGCCCGTACTTTGGAAATGTTTTCCTCTTCAAGTTCATTTTCCGAACCTATATTTAAACTATAAGATGCAGGGGCTTGTAGAAGTCCTACGGGATCAGGAAGTTTGAATTGTTCTAGGTAATTTTCCATTTCCTCCGTGGATAATTCGTTATCATTTATGTGATCAATTGCTTCCCGATACCATTTGGCAGGAGGAAAGCCCATATTTTTAAGATCGTGTCCTGTAATTTTAGTTTTCATATTTTTTAAGTTTGGTTAGTAAGCTCCGCTGCCTCCTCGTGCAGCGGAGCACTTCTTTTATAGGGCGATATCATTATCCCATTGGTTAATTAACAGTACAAATATTTCCACCTACTGCGCAATCTTTTTGCGTAGTAATAATTTTGTTTTACTTTTCCCGAAAATTTCTCATATGGCCGTAACGAAAAATGCCTTAATTCGATATAAAACCATAGACAAGTGCCTTCAGAATCAAAATCGTCAATGGACATTAAAGGATTTAATAGAAGCCTGTAGTGATGCGCTTTACGAATGGGAAGGTCGAGATGTGAATGTGAGCCAACGGACAATTCAATTAGACATTCAGCTATTGCGTAGTGATAAATTGGGTTACAATGCTCCAATTGAAGTTTATGACAAAAAATTTTATAGGTACAGCGATTCCAATTATTCCATCACGGATATTCCGCTTACTGAAAACGACATGAATATACTTTTGGAAACCATGAACATGCTCAAGCAGTTTCAGGATTTTTCACTTTTTCAGGAATTCAAGGGAATTATCAATAAACTTGAAGACAAAATATACACGGAGAAAAATCAAAAAGCTGCGATTATTCATCTGGATAAAAACAATGATTTAAAAGGATTGGAGCTTCTTGATGAGTTATACCAGTCAATCTTAAAGGAGATTGTGCTAAAAATTATGTATCAGTCTTTCAAAGCGCAATACCCTTCTGAAATTACAGTTCATCCACATTTATTGAAAGAATTCAACAATCGTTGGTTTTTAATTGGAAGGACTACAGAAAACGATCGTGTATTAACGTTTGCATTGGATAGAATTTTAGGCGTGGATTTCGATTTTCAAACGGAATATTTGCCCATAGGTTTTGATGCGGATAAATATTACGAGAATACAATAGGTGTAACTGTTTTGAATGGGAAACCACAAACGATAATTTTTAAAGTAAATCGTCAAAATGCCCCTTATGTAGTTACCAAACCATTTCATGTCACACAAGAAGTGGTGGAAGAGCATTCAGATGGAAGTATTACATTCAGTATCTTGGTTCATCATAATTATGAGCTGGAGCGTTTGTTGCTCGGTTTCGGAGAAAGTCTGGAAGTTATTGCTCCACGATTGTTAAGAAGAAATATCAAACGGAAATTATTGAAAGCCGTTAGTTTATATGATAGCAATAATGAGTAATAGTTTATATTTCTGAGGAGATTTCTATCGAAAGTCAATTTGTAAAATTTATTTCAACTAAACTCGGATTCATTCCATCCAATTGGAATTTTTCCTACAAATCCAAAATTATTTTTATCTTTAGCATTTCAGAAAATCCTTATGGAAAACCAATTATTTGCCGTTATAGATGTGGAAACCACGGGAGGTGGAATTAACGGTAATCGGTTAACTGAGATCTGTATTGTGCTTCTCCGAGGTTCTGAAATCATTGACAAATACACAACGCTGGTCAATCCGGAAAAGGAAATTCCGAGACAAATTACTGCACTTACGGGAATTGATAATTACATGGTCGCCAATGCGCCAAAATTTCATGAAATAGCCAAAAAAGTAGAAGAATTTACACAGAACGCGGTTTTTGTGGCGCACAACGTAAATTTTGATTATAACGTACTGCGAAATGAATTTAGGGAGCTCGGCTTCGAATACAACCGAAAAAAGCTTTGTACCGTCCGACTTTCCCGAAAATTGATTCCTGGATTGTTCTCATACAGTTTGGGAAAATTGTGCGACTCCATTAATATTCCAATTTCGAATCGGCACCGTGCGGAAGGTGATACGGATGCGACAGTAATTCTTTTTCAACGATTAATGTCGTTGGACGATGATTTTAAACTGTTCCATTCTTTTCTTCATCCACGCTCCAGACAAGCAACTTTGCCACCACACATAGAAGCAGAACAAATCAACAATCTGCCCGGAAGTCCGGGGATTTATTTGTTCAGGGACAAACATCATAAAGTAATTTATGCAGGAAAGGCCATCGATATCAAAAAAAGAGTGGTTTCTCATTTTTATGATCGGATGAGCAAAGAATATGAATTGGGACAGGAAACCTTTTCCATCGATTACGAAACTACCGGCAATGAACTTGTAGCGCTTCTTTTGGAAGCAGAATACATCAGGAAGTATTATCCCAAATACAACAGCGCCCAAAAGCGACCGGGTCCGGTTTTTCAGATTATCAGCTACACAAACCAAAGGGGAATTTTACAATTGGCACTTGAAAAAACAAATAAAAAGAGGGATTCCATTGGTACTTTTTACAGTCGGGCGCTCGCGCAGGAGAAATTGGAATTCCTGTGCAGGGAATACAAACTTTGCCCCAGATATTGCAGTCTGCAAACCAATGTAGGGGAATGTTCGCATTATAGTATCACCAGTTGCGAAGGTATATGTGTAGGCAAAGAAGAGGTGGAAGACTACAACAAAAAAGTTTCAAAAAGCATTGCTTCTCTTACGGAGGAATCTTCAACATTTGTAATTAGAGGAAAGGGAAGAAGTTTTGAGGAAGAATCTTTTGTATTGGTAAAAGAAGGTCAATATCAAGGATTCGGATTTATTGATGTTGAGGAGCAGATTGTAAATTTAGAGGATTATGAACCTTTTTTAACGCGACAGATCGCGACCTACTACACAAACAAAATTATCAGCAATTATTTGCGAAAACAAGGAACGCCCAAAATAATATTCTTTAAAAATGAACCGGGAATAATTAGGGAGCGAGCAGAACTAAGAGTGAAAAAGAACGCCGCAATTATGTCTTCTCACGGTAAACTGGCATTCGATTTTTAATTTGAATTTTTTTAAATTAAATTTCGCTGTAAATCGTATACTGTATACTGTAAGCTATAAGCTATAAGCTATAAGCTATAAGCTATAAGCTATAAATTAGATACTAGATACTAGAAACCACAAACCGTAAACTGTAAACTGTATACTGTATACTGTATACTGTAAACCGTAAACCACAAACCGTAAACTGGATATTGTAAACCGTAAACCACCAACCCTAAATGTTTTCAATATCCGTGGTCTTGTCTTATTGTTCAGTTTTCTTCTTGAGCAAGTTACTTCCCGATACAAAAATTAGCAAAAATGTTCCCCAATAAATCATCGTTGGTGATTTCCCCTGTGATTTCACCGAAATGATAAAGGGCTTGCCGAATATCAATCGCCAGTAAATCCCCGGAGAGATTCGCATTTAATCCGTCTTGGATTTTGTTGATTTCTTCCAAAGCTTTCAACAATGCGTTGTAATGACGGGAATTGGTGACTATTGTATTGTTGTTTCGCAATTCGCCCGTGTTTACAAATTCCAGGAGTCTCTGTTGCAATTCTTCCACGCCTTCACCATTTTTGGCGGAAATTAACTGCAATTTCGTTCCGCTGATGTTGCCAAGATTTTGAATTAAATCCCTTTTTACGTTTTCTGGAAGTCGGTCGATTTTATTGGCGACGATGATAATGGGTTTCTGCGGAAATTGGTTTTTAATTTTTTCAATTTCGAAAATGGTTTGAGATAGGGGATTTTGTGCTTCATTCGTGCTAGATACTGAAACAAGTTCAGGATGACGTAAGCGAGAAGTATCGAACAAATAAAGTACAACCTGGGCTTTGGAGATTTTCTCAAATGTCTTTTTGATCCCAATACTTTCAACCACATCTGTTGTTTCTCTTATTCCTGCGGTATCTATGAATCTGAAACCAATTCCGCCGATACTGATTTCATCTTCAATCGTATCACGTGTGGTTCCCGCGATTTCTGAAACTATGGCGCGTTCTTCGTTCAGCAATGCGTTTAAAAGGGTGGATTTGCCAACATTGGGTTCTCCGACAATCGCTACGGGAATGCCTTTTTTCAGTACGTTTCCAATTGCAAAAGAATCGATCAATTTTTTCAGGACTTTTTCAATTCTGGAAATTAGGCTACGGAATTCATCTCGGTTTGCAAACTCTACATCTTCTTCGGCAAAATCGAGTTCCAATTCAATTAAGGAAGCAAAATTGAGCAGTTCTTGTCGGAGTTGCTGAATTTCATTTGAGAATCCACCACGCATTTGTTGCATCGCAAGTTGGTGGGATGCGGCATTTTCGGAAGCAATCAAATCGGCGACTGCTTCGGCTTGGCTGAGGTCCATTTTTCCGTTTAAAAAAGCACGAAGTGTAAACTCGCCAGCTTCGGCCGATCTACAACCTTTCCGAATCAATAATTGAATAATTTCCTGCTGAATATAATGACTTCCGTGGCAAGAAATTTCAATTGTATTCTCTCCTGTATATGATTTTGGATTGTGAAAAATTGAAACCAAAACTTCGTCAATGATTCGTTCTCCGTCCACAATATTTCCCAAATGCAAAGTGTGCGAAGCTTGATCGACTAAACTTTTGTTTTTTTTACTTTGAAAAAGAGGCGAAACCATTTCAATTGCTTCGGGACCCGAAACGCGTATTACAGCAATGGCGCCTGCCCCGGAAGCTGTGGCTAATGCAACAATTGTATCGTTTAATTTCATTTGGCAAAGATAATGAAAGCCTTTCTTTAATTTTCTTGAAAGTCAATTAGAGGAAAAACCGTATTATTGAATTTTTAAGATCATAAAAACACAATTGTAACAAATTTTTTGAGAAACCGACTCACGAACTAAATTCATTAATCAATTAATCAAAAAAATTCCTTTATTTTTTTAACTGAAAAGAAAATGATAGAGGTACAAAAATTATGAGAGAAGACAATCAAATGCTCACAATTATGCACGTCAGCCAGCTGTTGGGTTTGGTGACAGGTTTTGGAGGATTCATAGTGCCTCTTATTTTATGGCTTACGCAAAAAGACCACGTGGTTGGTGCGGATGCGCACGGAAAACTGATTCTAAACTTTCAGATAAGTTTGTTCATTTACGGACTTGTTTGCGTTCCGCTGATTTTCATTTTCGGCCTCGGATTTATAGGTTTGTTGATTCTTTGGATCATAAGTCTCATTTTCCCTATTATCAACGCGATTAAAGTCAGTAATAGGGAAATCCCCACTTATCCTTTTACAATAGAGATTATAAAGTAAAAAAAGAAACCCTTCCCAAAGGGAAGGGAGCTCATAATCCATAAGTTTTTTAGATTCTCCCCCTTCGGGGGAGCTAGAGGGGGCCTTCTTTTTTAACTATTCAACATCACTGGCATTACCAGCATTGTTACTTCTTCGCCTTCATCAAGACCATCAATTGGGGTCAAAATTCCAGCACGATTTGGAAGGCTCATTTCAAGTTGAACTTCATTTGCGTTGAGGTTGTTCAGCATTTCGACAAGAAAACGTGAATTGAACCCAATTTGGATGTCATCACCTTGATAAGAACAAGTCAATCGCTCTTCGGCTTTATTACTGTAATCAATATCTTCTGCGGAAATATTCAATTCGGCACCCGCAATTTTCAGTCTTACCTGATGCGTGGTTTTGTTAGAGAAAATGGAAACCCTTTTTACAGAACTCAAAAACTGGCTTCTGTCAATGACCAATTTATTCGGATTCTCTTTAGGAATCACAGCTTCGTAATTAGGATATTTCCCGTCGATTAACCGACAAATTAATTCCGTGTTTTCAAAAATAAATTTTGCGTTTGATTCATTGTATTCAACAACCACATCACTGTCACTGCCCATGAGAATGGTTTTTAGAAGATTCAATGGTTTTTTCGGCATAATAAATTCGGCAGTTTGGTCTGCTGAAAGATCGTGCCGAGAATATTTTACCAATTTATGTGCATCGGTAGCCACAAAAGTCAGGCTGTCAGAAGAAAACTGAAAGAAAACACCACTCATTACGGGTCTTAAATCATCATTTCCGGAAGCGAAAATGGTTTTTCCAATTGCTGTGGAAAGTACATCGCCTTGAATCACGGTCCGATTCGGTTCTTCCAATTCGGCTGCCCTAGGAAATTCTTCTCCGTTGGCGTATGCCAATGCATATTTTCCATAATTCGAACTTAATTCGATTGTATTATTGTCTTCAGCAACAAATGTCAATGGTTGCTCCGGAAAAGTTTTCAAGGTTTCCAAAAGAAGTTTCGCAGGAACCGCAATTTTTCCTTCGGAATCAGATTCGACTTTCAGTTTGGCCGACATTGTTGTTTCCAAATCGGAAGCAGAAACAGTAAGTTCCCCTTCATTCAATTCAAAAAGAAAATTATCTAAAATGGGAAGGGTGTTATTGTTGTTGATAACACCACCCAATATTTGTAGTTGTTTTAGCAAATAACCACTTGATACAATAAATTTCATCGATTTTAAGAATATAATTTCTAATAGAGTACAAATATATTGTTATTCGCCAAAAAATAAAGTTTAAGAAGGCTTATTTTATTAAAATAAAAAATCGGTATTTTTACTCTTTGTTAATGAGAATGAATTATTTACAGTGAATTTTATAAAATTGAAAAAAATATTTTTTGTTCTATTGCTCGGGGTTTCGTTTCAAGCCCTTGCACAAACGGAATCACAGAGACAAGCTATCATAAAAAACTATGATATTGAATATTTAAAATCCATGGCTTCTTCTTTGGAAAAACAATTCCGAAGCGAACAGGAGAAAGCAATTGATTATGCCCGAGCTAACAACATTCCGATTGTTGTTGAAAAACCAAATGGAGGAATTGCCATTCTGCAAAAAATCACCGACGAAGGTGTTCTCATCTACTATACAACCTATAACAAAGGAGCTTCCATAACCACCAAAACGAATGAACTTTATGAAGGAGGCGATCTAAATATATCCATTCAAGGAGAAGAAATGATTATTGGCGTTTGGGACGGCGGTGGCGTGCTTTTGACTCATCAACTCTTGGAAGGAAGGGTAACTCAAATGGACATTCCTACGACTAATAGCAATCATTCCACTCATGTCACGGGTACTTTGATAGGATCGGAAGAACCACAAAACGGAAATGCAAGAGGAATGGCTTTTGAAGCGGAAGCTTGGGCAAGCGATTTTAATAATGACGTTTCTGAAATGATTGAGCTTGCTGCTCAGGGTTTACTTGTTTCCAATCATTCTTATGGATATGCCGCCGAAGATTTGCCCAATTTTTATTTTGGGGCATACGATTCAAAGGCAGCAGTTATTGATGAAATTGCCTATAATGCTCCACATTATTTAATTGTTTCCTCAGCAGGAAATGATCGTGGCGAAGGTTATAATGCTGCAGATAATGGATACGATTTGTTGACCGATCAAGCAACTTCAAAAAATAATTTAGTTGTGGCGGCGGTTCATCAGGTGAATGAATATACCGGACCCGAAAGCGTTGTCATGTCGTCTTTCAGCAGTTTCGGACCTACAGATGACGGTCGGATCAAACCTGATATTTCTGGAAAGGGAGTGAACGTTTTCTCTTCAATTGCTACAAATGCCACCTCATATGCTACATATTCTGGTACTTCCATGGCGACTCCGAATGTTTCAGGTTCTTTATTGTTACTACAACAACTTCACAATAACTTGAGCGGTTATTTTATGAAATCGTCCACGCTTCGCGGAATTGCCATTCATACCGCTTCGGAAGCGGGTGCGACTGATGGACCTGATTATCAATTTGGTTGGGGATTGCTGAATATGGAAGCCGCCGCCAGAGTATTACTGGAAAGGAATTTTAGGACGCAAGTAGAAGAAAATAATTTGGAAAATGAAGCTACTTATACTAAAACCGTGGAAGCTTCTGCCAATGAACCTTTGGTGGTTACCATTGCTTGGACCGATCCTGCGGGTGAAATTCAACAAAGCGAAGATGAGGACAGCAATGTAAAACGACTCGTGAATGACTTGGATCTGCGTGTAGTTGACGAAGAAGGAAATACTTTTTTTCCTTGGAAATTAAATCCAGTTAGTTTTGCCGCTCCCGCTTTTAACGGTGATAATGATGTGGATAATGTTGAAAAAATTGAAATTGCAAATCCTTCAGGAATCTATACAATAACCGTTAACCATAAAGGAACATTAGTAAATGCCGCACAAGAATATGCCTTGATAATTTCTGGCGTACAGGTCGGTGATTTCATCGTCACAGCCGAAAATCTGGCAACCATTGTGTGTGATTTCGAAGAGGCTTCTTTGGAATTTAATTTTTTATCCGCCGATGATTATGAAGGTCCGACAAGCTTTTCGGTAAGCGGCACGCCCGATTCTGCTGTAGCCACATTTAATCCGTCATCACTAACAGAAACAGGTAATTTCACCTTGAATATCACGAATTTGGAAGGAACGCCAACTGGTGTTTATCCGATTACTGTTACGGCAACGGGAACAAATTCTACGCAAGAAATAGTAGTTGATTTAACCGTGGTCAATGCTTCTCCTTTAGAAGATATTTCGGTCACGTTCCCAGAAGAAAACGCCGAAGAGGTATTTATTTACCCAACTTTTACATGGACCACTTCTGAGGGAGCACAATTTTATGAATTGGAAATTTCGACTGACCCTGAATTTGATTCAGTGTTTATAAGTATTGTAACTGAGAATATAAGTTATAGCGTACCGGGATTATTTCCATCGACCCAATATTATTGGAGGATTCGGCCCGTGAATAATTGTGTGGAAGGAAATTATGTTTCTGGAAGTTTTACCACCGAAGCCTTGGATTGTGCAGCGCCAAAAGTTGCAACCGATACCCCAGTGCTGATTCCCTCGGTCGCAGCAACCGTGACTTCCAATATAATAATACCTGCAGAACAAAACCTAGTGGTTTCCGATGTGAATGTGACCGTTGAGATTGTTCATACCTATGTAAGTGATTTTGATTTGTTCCTCGTTTCTCCTTCAGGTACTCAAGTAATACTGTTGGAAAATCCCTGCGGAAGTGAAAATGATGTTGAAGCTACATTTGATGACACGGGTTCAGTTTTTGAATGCGCAACTACCGCTCCTGCAATTTCGGGTATTTATCAGCCCGTGGAACCATTAAATCAATTTATTGGTGAAGATTCAGCAGGGGAGTGGATACTGAAGCTCGTGGATGAATACGATGGTGACGGCGGACTTATTACAAATTTTCAGCTTGAATTCTGCGTTTCGGGAGAATTGAGTGTGGTGGACAATCAGGAAATTTCAGAATTAAAAATCTTTCCAAATCCGGCGAATGATTTGGTTAACGTTACTTTTCCGAATGCGGGCAATAAAATTTTAATGGAAGTTTTTGACCTAAAAGGTGGAAAAGTTTTGTCAAAAACCTATGTAAACAATTCAGCATTTTTTAATGAAAAAATAACAACATCCGGTCTTTCAGCTGGTATGTATTTTATCCGAATAACAAATGATAATCAAATTTCAATAAAAAAATTGATGGTAAGATAGCGTTCGAAGAGGTAATTATTGGTAATTGAGATTGTTTGAAGAAGCGTAAAAAAGAAATAAATATAACCATCAAGCGGGTTTTGATAATCCAAGAAGATGCGATCATGCTCAAAATTCTGGAGTATTTGTTTCTTTCATTGGATTTCCAAGTTAAAGCGGTAGAATCATTTACCGAAATCGAACTCGAAGATCAACATGTTTTTTATGACGTGGTGATTACCGATATTCTTTTTGAAGCTATTTCCCCTACCGAATTTATAATCAATCTTCAAGAATCCATCAATACAGATAATATTATAGTAGTTTCCAATATGGGACAGGAGAAAGTGAGAAAGAATATTTTCGCCCTGCCTGGAGTAAAAGGTTTTTATGGTATTCCTTTTGATATGGATTTGCTAAAACAGCAAATTGAAGAGTTGTGATGGGGTATGTGCTGCGTATTGTTATTGAATTCCTTTTTATTGCTTTAATTTTCACTTGGTTTTTTATTGCCATTGTTTTATACGTAAAGAAAAAGAGCAAAAAAAGTTACCAAAGAATCGAAAAAGTGTTTGCTGAAATTGTGGGATTGCACCTTTATGGTACAGGAACCAAAAACAAAAGTGTCAAAGGCATAAAAAGAACTTTCTTGGCTGTAGGTGTCCACCAAGGAAATCCGGTAAATGTTCAAACCGTAATAGACCTGATGATTCGGACCCAACGAATGATCTTGGGCAAAAATCATGAAAAACTCAAATTATTATATCCGCAGTTACCACCTTACAATACTTCCATCAAAAAGGTAAGGAGTCGTTATTGGTACAATAAAGCGCGAGGGATCAGGGAAATTTATGAAATGAGCCAATCCCAATACCTTCAGGAAATTCTTCCTTATCGCAACCATAAAAATTTATATGTTCGGCGCGAAGCACAAATTGCGCTGGTTGTTTTTTTAGGTTGGAAAAGTTTGCGGTTCTTGCCTTATGTGAAGAAGAATTTCACCTTGTGGCAACAAATAAAAATCGTTGAGAAATTACATGACTTGTATCCAAAAATAGAGGTTCATTTTCTGCGGAAAGCATACGATGTGGATACCAATCACGGAAAAGAACTTTTAATGAGGATTATTAGGAAGTTTCAGATTTATGAAGAAGTGGATTATATTGTTTTCCAGCTTGCAGCGGAAGATTCCGATGTTCGGTTAGCAGCTTTGGATTGTCTTTCGTCCTTCAGCCTAAACCTTTCTCAGCTTCATACTTTAAAATCCTTATTTTGGAACTTAAAAAATTCCGAACAACAAGAATTAGCGGTAAAATTAATAAACGAGGCAGAGCCAGAAACCGATGTTTCTTTTTATATTCAGCTTCTTAAACATCCAAATGATTCCATTAAATTGAATTCCGCAGAAATTTTATGGAACAATGGTTATAAAGAAGAAGTGGAGCAATTTTACTATTCTCAATATCAAACAGTCGCAGATTGAATTATTTTTTCACATTTATAAATTATTTCTTTTTAATCTACGGAATCGTTCTTTTTTCCATCTATTTCTCGTTCATTATACTGGCAGGAAAAGCCGTAAAGAAAAACAGAAAACGTTCAGTGTTTTTACAGACCAATGACATAGTGAGCGCAACCGATATTCCTTCGGTAACACTGGTCGCACCTGCGTATAACGAAGGCAAAACTATCTTGGTTAATGTAAAATCCTTGTTGTCAATTCAGTACCCTTATTTCAATTTAATAGTTGTCAATGACGGAAGTACAGACGATTCGTTGGCGCAGTTAATAAAAAAATATTCGCTTGAACCCATAGATATTTCTTTCATCACACAGCCGATTCCAACAAGTCCTGTAAACTTCATTTACAAAAGTAAAAAACCACAATACAGGCATCTCACGGTAATTGATAAAGTAAATGGCGGTCGGGCCGATGCCATTAACACAGGAATAAATTTCTCAACCACAGATTTGGTGCTGTGTACCGACGCCGATTGTATTATAGAACAAGATGCGCTTCTTAAACTTGTAAGACCTTATTTGGAAGAAGACGACAAGGAAATCATTGCCTGCGGTGGAGCCATAGGTATCGCAAACGATTCTATTATAAGAAATGGGGCGCTTTTAAAATTGAAATTACCAAAGGATTTGGTTCCTACCATTCAAGTAGTCGAATATATGCGGGCTTTTCTTCTGGGAAGAATGGCTTGGGGTCAAATAAACGGATTGATGCTTGTAAGCGGCGCGTTCGGAATGTATCCCAGAAAAAGATTGATAGAAGTCGGCGGATTTAACTCGAAAACCGTTGGGGAAGATCTGGAATTATGTATCCGATTGCGCGCGCATATGGAACGACTCAAAAAAGAGTATCGTGTGGTTTATATTCCGGAGATTTTATGTTGGACGGAAGCTCCCGGCACTTACGAGATTTTTATAAGACAGCGGGACAGATGGGCCAGGGGCTTGTGGGAAACGCTAGACTTGCATAGATATTTGTTCTTTAACCGAAAATATCGGGCAATGGGAATGCTGTTTTTTCCTTATTGGTGTTTCTTCGAATTTGGAGCGCCAATCGTAGAATTTCTAGGAATGATAGTCATCATTGCTTTCGGGATTATGGGTTTTATTAATTGGCAATCGGCCATTTCCTTGCTTGTAGCTGTTTATATGGTTGGTTGTTTGTTTTCAACGATGTCCATTGCAATGTATGTGAGGAATTTTAAACATTATGCCAATGCCAAAGAAATTATTGAACTACTATTGGCGGCATATTTGGAACCTTTTGTATTTCATCCGGTGCTTTTGTACGGTCAAATTAAAGGATATTATAAGAAACTGTTTAAAGTAAAATCCGGATGGGGAACCATGACCCGTAAAGGATTTACAACGACTGAATAATATTGAAAACGATTTCTCCTTCGGAATTTTTTTATTCAAAATAATTGAAGTAATCGTTTAAATGAAGTGCCATCTCCTGTATTATTTTTTCTCCTTCTGAATTGGATTTTATTTCTCCCAATGAATTTATTTGTTCCAAAAGAGGCATCAGATATATATGGAGATTGTCATGAGCTGAACCTTTCATCGTACATTTTTTAATGATGAGATTTTTTTCTTCGTTTAGAAGTGTGGAAAGGTCTTGAAAGTCTGCAATAGTTTCTGGCTTTGAAGTTGCCAAAATGTTCTGCATGTTTAAAATGCCATTTGTGGTTTCTTCATTTGCTTTCCATTTTTCACCTTGGTTCAACTCGATTTTGTTATCCTCTTCGTGATTTTCCGAATGAGATTCCACATTTATATTTTTGTTGTCCGATTTGTTGAAATTACAGGAAATCGAAGCAATACACAATACAAGAGAAAATAAAATAGGGAATGACTTTTTCATTTTAAAAAATTTGATTCGGTTGTAAAGTTACAGAACAAATTTTCTATGGAATATGAGCAAAATCACATCGAATTTTTAGAAACGGTAACGGTAATTGACACCGGCAATAAACTGAGTTCCTTTTTTATTGCTACTGATATCCTCGAACAACATTCCGCCAGTAAGCTGTATGATATGATGATAAGAGAAAGATTTTCTAAATCCAAAATTTGAATAAATAGCATGAAGGGTCTGATTTTCCATTGAAACAGAATAAATGTTTTGTTCCTCCGGTGAAATTCCCGTACCAATTGTGAATAACAAATAATTATCTGGATCTTTCAAATAATACCTGATATTAAACTGGTAATTCTGAATGAATTGATTGTTTCGGTGCGGACCAAGATAGGAGCGGGCGTTCAGATAAAATTTATCGACGTAGGCAGTTAATCCAATAACGCCTGTGATAAAATCGGTTTCATTCCTCTTTTCCCAACGCAAACCTCCTTCGGCTTCAAATCGGTCAGCAAAATTGAAAAATAGGGAAGCATTGGTTCTCAATTCAGGAAAAATTTCGTCCCCAGAAAAACCGACATTTAGAAATCCGTAGAACTTCTGGTTGAAAACTGGGTAAGCCTCAATTTCGTAATAAGTTCCTTGCGCATAGGATCTATCGGAGTAATTGATTCTGGCAAGTACCGCGGTCTGGTTGAAGTTATGTTGATATTCAAAACTCATATTATGCCACGGATTTTTCCTGGAATAATCTCCTTGAAACGAAACAACCTGATAATTGACCGCAATTTCATCCGTCGTGGTTCGTTTCAAAATATTTTGAAGTAAGTACCGATCACCATCTGAAAGATTTGCATTTCTAAAAAGATTCAGTGCTATTTCCCGAGCCGATTTAAAGTCTTTCGTCTCTGTATAAGTCGTAGCCTTCAGTGTTTGAAAATGAAGATCATCAGGGTATATTTGTTCATATTTTTCAATCAACCGAAGTCTTTCCGCAGTAGTATTTTCTTCACGAATGCGTTTGTGAACCAGATTTTTTACATCTGGATAATTAGGGGCTTTGTTGGTTAAATATTCCAGATCTTGATCTACGGCATCAAGTCTTCCCAAGGCAAAATTATTTCTCACTTGAAAAAGTCGGATATCGTGATAATCCGGTGCGAGCTCCAATCCGCGTTGCGTGTATTGCAATGAAGTGGTAAAATCTTGATTTTTGTAGAGTTCGATGGCTTTTCGAAGAATCTCGTCGGAATCGTTTGTTGATATTTCCTGCGACTGAACAAAAAAAGCGCTACAGAAAAAATAAAGAACAAATAATTTTTTTAAATCCATTCACAACTCCTTTTGATGTTGCAAATGTAGCAAGTTTCACGTTACCTATAGGACATAAAATTGAGTATAACTAACATGCACAGATTACTTGAAAGTACTCCATCTTTTTAATTATTCCTGAACGAAGTACGGTTTTACCATCTTCTTTTTTTGAATACATCTAATACCGATAAGTGGGTATTGTAGGAAATTGAAAGTTGATATATTTTTAACCACATACTTTTCCCTAACTTAATACATTAACAAGATGAGTAAATTTTTACAAATTTCAGGAAAGTTCTTTTTTCTAGGACTTCTTATTTTCTCGACGCTCAGTTGCGAACCCGAAGAAGATAGTTATACCGACGACGGATACTCTGGAGGAGACAACGGTAGTGGGTATTATGGTAATTGGAAACGTAACGACGGTTCCATAAATACCTATGTGAAATTTTACGGAACAACAGCTGTCACCTGTAATAATGGGACTGAAACCTATGGTAGCTTTGATTCTTCAGAACCCTCGATGACTTATAATATTGAAGGCAATATCATTAAGTTTCCACTTCAGTTTGATGGAGACAACCTTCTGGTGGGAGTTCCAAATCAGGCTTTAGAAACTCATAATGCTTCTCCGTATATTAGAACTAGCGGATATTGCACCAGTAGCGGCGACGGAAATGGTGATGGAAACGGCAATGGAGATGGTGATGGAAACCTCATGTTTTGGACGCAGAGTGACTTAGGTTGCGGTATGATCAGTGTAGAAATCAGTAATTATAGTGGAACAATTTCTTCGTACTATAGTGGTGGCGCACCAAGTTGTGGTGCCTCTGGGTCGGCAAATTTCACTTTACCTGAAGGTAATTACTCTTTTTCTGCAAGCTGTTCAGGTTATACATGGAACGGAAGTGTTTCCGTGAGTTCTGGAGGTTGTTCCAAAATGGAACTTACTCTTTAATCAATCCTCTTCTAAAAACTAAAAAGTGGCGCTTTTGTGTCACTTTTTTTAATTTATAAATTTATTGTAAGGTGTGGAATATGCTCAAATTTTCTGATTTTCAAGAAATAAACCGTAGTGAATTTATCTGTGTGCGGATCTATTCTTGCCCTAGACAAAAGTCAAATAAAAGTTCAAATTTTTAAAAATAAAAACTATTTTTGCGCAGAGTAAGAAATCGGGATGTGGCGCAGTCTGGTAGCGTATACGTCTGGGGGGCGTAGGGTCGCAGGTTCAAATCCTGTCATCCCGACTATTACTCAACACAACTATCTGTAAATCTAATAGTTGTGTTTTTTTATTTATGTTATTTGTATCATTTTTGCATCAGTGAAGTTTCTTTAAAATTGAAATCTGCCGCGATAGCAAACATGGAACGAAACAATAACGGCAAATTAAAGCCAAAAACATCGCCTGAAACCAATGCTTCAGGCGGTTTTTTTTATTTTGAGAAGCTGTATGTTAATGTGGCAGTTTGCTACGAAGTAAACCATAAATAAAAGTTCCCAACAGTGCACCGAACAAAACTACAAGTACCGGAGCAAAACCTGCACCAATTAGCACGTAAATTGGTCCCGGACAAGCGCCTGCAAGCGCCCAACCTAATCCAAATATAATTCCCCCATACATATACCGACTAAAACCTTTGTCTTTTGGCGCAAAATGGATTTGCCTTCCGGAAAATGACTTGATATTTTTCCTTTTTATCAACTGCACGCCTATTACCCCTAAAAACAACGCCGAACCAATGATACCATACATGTGGAAGGACTGGAAATTAAACATTTCAAATATTCGGAACCACGAAGCAGCTTCGCTTTTGTACATGATAATCCCGAAAAATATTCCTGTAACTAAATATAAAACTGATTTTTTCATTTTAAAAAATTAAGGGAAATAATAGGTGAACCATGATAAGTCCGCCAACAAAAAATCCGATTACTGCTATCAATGAAGGTAGCTGCAGGTTGCTCAAGCCTGAAATTGCGTGTCCTGAAGTACAACCGCCCGCGTACCTTGCTCCAAAACCAATCAGCAGTCCGCCAACGAGCAATATCACTAAAGATTTGATGCTCCCAAATGCCTCCGCGCCAAACAATTCGGTTGGAAGGTAAGCTTCACCCGCACTTGTAAATCCATAATTTTCCAAAATGGAAATTGTGGCGGAATTGATATCCACAGCGTCATTAGGACTAAGCAAATGAGCGGCAACAAACCCGCCAATTACTGCGCCGAGCAGCACCAATAAATTCCAACGCTGTGCGCGCCAATCAAAATCAAAAAAACTCGCTTTTTTATCGGCGCCGCACATGGTACACATGGTGCGCAGGTTTGAGGACATACCAAATTGTCTGTCCAAAAATATAAGCACAAACATTACTCCTGCTATTAGTGGTCCCGAAACATACCAGGGCCAGGGTTCTAAAATCCAATCCATATTTCATTTTTTATTAGGTCGCAAAGAAAAGGCGAACTAAGCAAAAAGTCTGTAACAATTGTTACAGGTAAAAATTTTCTCAAAAATTTTCCATATCATTATGATGCAATTTCAGCATAAATAATTATTCTTCTATTTTGGTTACTTGATATCCAGTTTCTTATGTAACAAAAGTAACTGTATAGAATTGGCTTTAGGTTTAAGTTTGCAGGTGTAAATCAATGAGCTATAACCGCTTAAATCAAACATTTTAAAACTAAAAAATAATTAGTCATGAATACAAAAGAAATAATAAAAAACAACGAAGGAACCATAATAGACGTACGTACTCCAGGTGAATTTAGGGGTGGAAGTGTTGGAGGAGCAGTAAATATTCCTTTAAATGAAATTCCGCACAGGATTGACGAACTAAAGGAAATGAAAGCACCGTTAATCTTCTGCTGTGCCTCTGGAAACAGAAGCGGACAGGCAACAGAATTTCTAAGCCGCCAAGGAGTGGACTGTGTTAACGGTGGGTCTTGGCTGGAAGTGAATTATCTAACGGTACAAGAAGTATAATTTTTCGTAAGCTAGCAGAATTGCTTATAAAAACCCGAATTTCAAAATAAAATTCGGGTTTTTTTGTTCCTAATCTGTTATACACAAAAAAAGGCTGCCTATAAAAGACAGCCTTTTTCAATTTTAAAAATTCAAACTATTTAAAATCCTGAATTGCTTCACTCAAATCAAAAACTTTTTGGTTGTTGAATTTATTTTCCAGAATGCTACTTCCTGAAGCCGAACGGTAACCACCGGCACAATGCACCACAATTGGTTTATCTGACGGAATTTCATCAGCTTTATCACGAAGTTCATTCAGCGGAATTGCAATAGCATCCTCAAAAATTTTCCCATCTGCAACTTCAGAATTGTTTCTGATGTCTACAATGGTATATTTTTTTTTATTGTTCTTGAAATCCTGCAAATCAAACTCATCTGATGTTTCTTTTACTTCTTTAGATAAAGTCATAATTCCCTTTACCTGCTTTTCATATCCAATTTTTGCTGTTCTTTCCAAAATTTCGTCCATATCTGCCACGCTTTCCACGACAAGGTAAAATGGTTCTTCGGGTTTTATAATCGCACCCAGCCAAGTTTCATATTTATCGCTTTCGGTACGTGCCATAATATTGATGCTGTTTGGCAAATGTCCTTTCTTGAAATTTTCGCCACTTCTCACATCTACCACTGTCATGCCTTCTTCAGCTTCAGCCGAAGCTAATTTAAAGGGAACTGCGTATTTTGTTCGTTGTACGTTTTCTGCTCCATTTCGGTTTAAATCAACATTAAATCCGAAATAAGACGGGATAAACGGCTGGTCTTTCAATATTTCCTCCACAAATTCTTCTTCGGTCTGCTCTTTAAAAGCCCAGTTTCCTTTGCGTTCATCGCCAATGGTACTGGAGTTTGCGGCGCTCATGTTTTTTCCGCACAAAGAACCAGCTCCGTGTGCGGGATAAACCACAGTATCATCGGCAAAATCCTTATATTTTGTCTGCATCGTCTGGTACATCGCTTTTGCAAGTTCCACACGTTTTGCAGTCATATTTCCTGCTTTTTCACGTAAATCCGGTCTTCCAACATTCCCAATAAACAGGGTGTCGCCGGTAAATAAAACGGTTTCATCGTTTTCTTCAGCAACAAAAGTCAAACTATCTGGCGAATGCCCCGGAGTGTGCAACGGACGGATATTTACATTTCCAATCTTCACGTTTTGTCCTTCATCAAAAGCAGTGTGTTTATAATTCACGCCCACTTTTTCTGAAATATAAATTGTAGCGCCGGTCTCTTCACTTATCTGCAAATGCCCACTCACAAAATCGGCGTGCGGGTGTGTTTCAAAAACAGCAACAATCTTTGCATGCTGCTCCTCTGCATATTTATAATACTGCATTGGGTTTCTACTTGGGTCCACCAATGCCATTTCTCCCTCACTTATAATTGCATATGAATAATGCGCCAATGGCTCATCTTTAAATTGTTTAATTGTCATATTCTCTCTTTTTAATATTTATATTTTTTTTAAATCAAAAAATCAGTTTTTCCGCTGATTTTAATTTCAGAAACAAATTTACGTTTAGCAAGAAAATTGTACAGTAACATTTGTTACAGTGGTTTTTTTGCTGCTGAAGCTTTGCTGCTCATTCTTAACTGAATTATTACTGCCGAACCTAAAGTTACTAATCCTATAATTAAAACTGGGGCTTCAATACTAAAAACATCTGCAATTATTCCCGTTAAAACCGCTCCTATAGCGTAACCCAAATCTCGCCACAGCCTAAAAATGCCAATACTTTTTGCCCTATCGGTTGGGTGCGTATTATCGGCAATGGTGGCGAGAAAAGTAGGGTAAACCATTGCCGTTCCCCAACCCAAAAGCGCGGAAAGTGTAATATAGTGCCACATTTGCCCTGCCCAAACCAATGCGATTAAAACCACTGCCTGCAGGAGCATACCGTAAAACAGCATTTTTTTCTTTGGAAAAATATCTGCCATTCTTCCGGTAAACAGTTGTCCCAAACCCCAAACTGCAGGATAAATACCGACTATGATCCCTATTTGCTCCAGATTAAAATTTTTGGCAGCCAGCAAAATAGGAAGCAATCCCCAAACCATCCCGTCATTAAGATTATTTACCAATCCAGCCTGCGTAACCGAACCCAGGGTTTTATGTTTCCAGGTGGTTTCCCAAAAGTTATTTTTTAAAACTGAAATTTCGCTGCTGCTTTCTTCCATTTTTGAATGCGCGCGGGTATCCTTTACAAGAAAAACGCTCGATAGTAAACCTAAAACCATTAATGCTATTCCCAAATAAAACGGATATGGTCTCAAACCGTATTCGCCTGCAATGTAGCTGGTAAGGTAAGCCACAAGTGCCACGGCAAAATATCCCGCAAATTCATTCAATCCCATTGCAAAGCCGCGTTGTTTTTCGCCCACCAAATCAATTTTCATCACCACGGTACTGGACCACGCAAAACCTTGATTTATCCCCAGCAACACATTTGCGGCAATAATCCAGTTCCAGTTTTCTGCCCACATTAATATAAAAGGTATGGGAATGGCAAAAATCCATCCGAAAACCAATAAGTTTTTCCTCCCGAATTTATTGGCGAGCGCACCGGCGTAATAATTGGAAACCGCTTTTACAATTCCAAAAACCACGATAAAGGAAAGGATTGCACTGGTTGCCGCTATGCCAAATTCAGTTTCGGCGATTTCTGGGAGAATGCTGCGTTCCAATCCCACCATGCCACCCACAAAAGCGTTAATACCGACCAATAAGGTGAACTGTTTCCAGTTTTCTTTTAAGCCGAGTTGTATGTTTTCCATTTTTATTTTTGAAAAAGCAAAATTCTAAAATTTTAGGTTTAATTGCAGTAACAATTGTTACTCATCATGTAAAATAGTAAGGGAACAGGTTTATGTAACATAAGTCACATTCAAACAAGGCAGATTTGCTTATTTTCGCATTTTAGATGAAGGCAAAAACTTACATTCCAATTTTTTTCGTGCTCATTTTCTTCGGAAAATTACTGAGCGTAGAAGCTGCATTGCCTCAACTCCTTTTTGATGCGGAAACCATTGCTTTTGTCAATCCTTTCTGTAAAAAAAAGAGTTCCAAGAAATCTTCTGAAACCGAAATGTTTTCTGAAGCTTCCGCTACATTGGTTGTACACGTAAACAGCTTCTGTAACTCGGTTTTTAAAGTTGATTTTTTTGAATGGAAAAATGCACCGGTTCACCATTATTCTGAAGAGATTGCATATCAGTTCCCAACTGAAATTTCAGCGTTTTCTTCTAAATTCTACCCTCCTCCAAAATTATAACTGCCATTTATAATACAGTTTAATCAAATTATTTTCAATTTTTCAGAATTAAAAAATTCTGACCAATAATATTTATTTTATGACGACGCAAATATCTGTCAGCCGTCGCTCCATTCAGGTCTTCAGGTTCATGCTAAGTGGTATCTTTCTAATAGCAAGTTCCGGACATCTTATGAATGTAGAACAAACGGCAAATCGAATAGAGCAGGCAAATTTTAAAGGAATTGCCTATACTTTTGGAAATCCGGAGCTTTTGGTAGTTCTTTCTGGAATTGCCATGCTCATAGGCGGACTTTCCTTATTAATAGGATTTAAAACAAAATGGGCAGCCATGTTATTGCTTGCAGTCCTTATTCCCATTACCCTTACCATTCAAGTAGGACAAATGAATACCCTCGGACCATTATTTAAAAATATTGCCATTATGGGCGGGTTGATATTTTTTATAATGAACGATTTTGAAAAATTAAAAGAAGCAGCCCAAGCAAAACTAAATTTAAAAATCAAATAATCATGAAAGTATATTTTTTAAGTAGCATCGCGTTAATTTTTGCACTATTCACCTCTTCTGTCTACGCACAGGAAAAAATTGTGGAACAGAAGGAAAACTATGTCATATTAACCAAAAAAATTCCTCAGTTACAACCTATTTTCCTCAGTGCGGAAGCATTGGCTAAAGAAGATGGGGAGCAGTTTGGGGAATTTAAAATTATTATCTGCGGAAAAACGGTGCAGGAGTTAACGGATAAGGAAATGATGCAGAAATACGTTGAAAAAGCAGCGAAACTGAATGTGGAATTGGTAGTATGTGGATTTTCACTACATAAATTCGGAGTAGAAAAAAATAATATTTCACCAGAATTAAAAATTGTTGAAAACGGTATTTTATATAACCTTCAACTCCAGAAAAAAGGATACACAAGCCTTTCACTTTAAGAAAAATTAAAAAAAAATAAAACCGATGAAATATAAAATAAAATCAAAAATTTTAGGCTTGGGAATTATGAGTGCAGTCACTTTTGCTTCCTGTAACTCTTCTTCTGGAGCAAATTCCGAAGAAAATAAAATTGAAACAGACACTTTAAGCATTACGGTGCTACAAACAGCCGATATTCACGGACAGCTGGATGCGCACCCGGAGCTGTTTTGGGAAAATGAAAAAATCATTTTTAAAGAACGCGGAGGTTTGTCGCACATTAAAACCCTTTTTGACCAGGAGCGCGCAAAAAACCCGAATACCGTAATTGTAGATGGCGGGGATTTAATTCAGGGAAGCGGATACGCAGCGCTTTCCAAAGGTGACGTTTTTCCTGAAATCATCAAGAACATGAACTACGATTTACTGGTTCCCGGAAACTGGGAAGTGGTTTATGGGAAAGAAAATATGATGAATATCTTAAACAACTACGGCACGCCGGTTATTTCGCAAAATATGTTTCATGAAGAAGGTAAAAAACCACTTTTCCCTGCATATTGGACTAAAGAAATTGAAGGTGTAAAGCTTGGTTTTATCGGTATCAATGACCCAGATGTTCCGGTGCGTCAAAATCCTATTTTTAGTAAGGGAATGGCTTTTAGTGGGATTGATGATGGCGTGCAAGAACTTATTTCCAAAGTTAAAAAAGAGGAAGAAGTTGATGTGCTTTTCCTGGTTACGCACATGGGAATTTTTAAGCAGATAAATCTTGCAAATATGGAACTTTCCAAAGATGTGGATTACATTTTAGGAAACGATACGCACGAGCGTGTGCGCAAACCTATTGAAGGAAAATATGCCAAAGTCACAGAACCTGGTGCTTTTGGTTCTTTCGTTGGGAAACTGACGCTTCATTTTGTTGACGAAAAATTGGTGGGTGATGATTACGAATTGATGGATGTTGACCCAGAAATTTATCCTGCCGATGAGAAAATTCAGCAATTGGTGGATAAAGCAAAAGCTCCTTATAAAGAACATTTGGAAACCGTGGTGGGTTATACTTCCACGCCAATTTACCGTTATTTAACTGCGGAAAACCCCATGGACAACATGATTACCGATGCCGCAAGATGGAAAACCGGGGCTGATATTTCCATTTCCAACGGATTTAGATTTGGAAATCCCATTGTTCCCGAAGATGGAAAACCTGCGCCAATTACTCGAGCAAACCTGTGGAATTTACTTCCTGTAAACGAAAAGGTGAAAACCGGAAAAGTTACAGGGCAGCAGATCAAGGATTGGCTGGAAAGGGAAATGCACAATGCTTTTGCCGAAAACCCGAACGAGCGTTTTGGCGGATGGCTGGTGAGGTTTTCAGGAATGGAAGTCGATTTTAATAGTCGGGGGCAAAAAGGCGACCGCGTACAATCCATCATTGTAAAAGGTGAGCCGATGCAAATGGACGAATATTACACAATTTCTGCCTGTGTACGTCCCGGCGACCCGATTGATAATTTATGTAGGATACCAAATGTAAAAGATGTAGAAGTGATGGATTACACCATTCATGATGTGGTTGAAGAATATTTACGCAAAAACTCCCCAGTTTCCCCAAAACTGGAAAAACGGGCTTATTGTGAATATTTGGGACCAAATTCTTTCTCTACGGTTCCTGGAACAGATTATTTGTTTCAGTAATTCTTAAAAATAAAACCTGTACAATTCGCAGGATTGTACAGGTTTTTCATTTTTCCACAGTTTTGCTGAGAAGCTAGTCCCGAAATAAAATTGGTATGATCAGGCAATTTAGAACTAGCTGTTATACTCCATGTTTTCTGGCAAAATTTCTTTCCATTTTCCACTTTCAGCAAACTCCTTGATAATCTTGTTTCGGTTTTTTAAGAAATTTGTCATGTAGGCTTTGAGAAATAATGCATTTGCAAACTTACCCAAAACGCCCAAAGGTGACTTAAAATCAAAGACATCTTTCATAATGGTTCCTTCTTCGGTTGCTATGAAATGATGTTCATGTCTAAGGCTTTTAAAAGCACCTTTTTCCATTTCATCTACAAAAAAGTGAGGTCTGTCAAATTCTGTTACCCTAGAGGTAAGATTTTGCCGAACGCCGAGGTGCTTTCCCCTATAGGTGACTGTTTCGCCTAATTCAATTAATCCGGTCGTTCTTCCCGCAACCGCTTTTTCATCAGAACCTGTAACAAACTTTGATTGAAGATCAATACTTCTTGCCAAATCAAAAACAATATTTCTGTTTGCTTTTATTAAGGTATCCAGCTTTATGATTGGCATGTCCTGAATTTTTGGAGTTTATGATTTATTACTCATGAAAGGTAATACATTATAAGAAGTTTTCTACTGCGCCCAGTTCAAAAATCCGCCCTCAATATCGTAGATTTCTTTGAAACCCATTTCCTGAAGTTGATTTGCTGCTTTTGCACTTCGGGCGCCGCTTCGGCAGTAGATATAAACAGGTTTTTCTTTGTCCAATTGTTGCATTTGCGCTTCAAAATCGGCATCATAAATATTGATGTTCTTTGCACCTTCAATGTTTCCTTCCGCAAATTCTTCAGGCGTGCGCACATCTACTAAAACCAATTCTTCTTCCGCAGCCATGGCGGTTTTGGCTTCTTCGGGAGAAATAATTTTTACGCCTTTTTTTTGCTGCGCTTCACAACTTATTGTGGTGGCGATAAATAATACAATAACGGGTAATAATTTGATGATTTTCATATCTGAAAATTTTTTAATGTAGAAAGACGGATTTTTAAAACTAAAAGAACAGTTGATTACCACTCCTAATGATTAACTTATGGCGTGACGGTATTGTATCCTTTAGCTTGAACTTGCAAAAGACGCAAAAAGGCGTTAGGTACAGGTGTAGCTCCCTCTGGAAGATCTTCTTTTATCACTCCAAGTCTTTTCATTGCACCCTCACAAACACTTACCCTCAATTTTGGATGTTGATTTTCTTCGATCAGGCGGTATAATTCAGAGCCTTCTTTTAAGTTCTCAACTACCTTGCTCCAGATTATGATCTCAAAGTTTTCAAACTCAACATCACTTTTTATTAACTGATCAAAAAAGTTAAAAGCTCCTTTAATATGACGCTCTTTCTGCAAACCAAGTGCCATTTTAGGTGTGAGGTTAAGATCGGTAACTACTTGACTATCTAATTTAGTAGTTTCATCTTTTTGAGCAGAAACAGATAAGGAAAATAATAGAATTGTAATGGTAAATAAAACCTTTGTTAATGTTGCAAAGTTCATTTGTATAATGTTTAAATGGTTGAATATTATTTTACTATGATTTTTTAATAAAATTAAAAATAATTAATAATGACAATGAGCGAGAAAATGGAAACAACCACCCACAGACCCGTGGCGTACAAAATTGATTTTGCACCGACTTGTTTTATCTGCGGAAGCGAAATCCCGGAACCGATTAAAAATAAAGTTGTGACCAATAATTGTCGCGCTATGTCTGAAATTGGTTCGTATAAAAATCCTCCCTGCGGAAGAACACTTGCAATGATAATTGCTACAATGAAAAACACGATAAATAACGGTATTTTTACGCCTGAAGCCTTTGTCTTTTTGTTGAAAAAATAGGAAATAATAAGCGAGATCGGGATAATCCACAGCGCTCGACTTAATTTTACGGTGGTTGCAATTTCCAAAGCTTCAGAGCCAAAAGCCTGTGCCGCTCCTACAACCGAACTCGTGTCATGAATTGCAATTGCCGACCATAAACCGAACTGGTATTGCGTTATTTCCAACTGGTTTCCTATAAACGGAAAAATGAGCAATGCAATCGCGTTCAGGATAAAAACCACGCCAATGGCGATGCTAATTTGTCCGCTTTTGGCTTTTACAATTGGAGAAACCGAAGCTATTGCGCTTCCCCCACAAATAGCAGTTCCAGAAGAGATTAATAGCGCAGTGATCTTATCAATTTTAATAAACTTATTGAGTAAAAAACCCAACCCGAAAACCAATGTAATGGTGGCAACGGTTATAAAAAATCCATCTTTGCTCACCTCAAAAGCATCTACGGCATTCAAACCGAAACCGAGTCCCACAATTGAAACCTGTAGCAGTATTTTTGAAATTTTAGCCGATTGCTTCGGAAAAGGATTTCCTAAAATAAGCGAAAAGGCCACACCAATTACCAATGCGATAGGCGCATTAATAAACGGCAAAAGCGTGAGCAATGCCAGGGTAATATAAAAGACTTTTTTAAAACTATTATTCAGCATTAAAATTGATTTGGGGCAAAAATACTGGGATTAAAAAAGCTGCGCTGTAACATAAGTTACAGTACTTTTTCAAAATAAAAAATTACATTAATTCGCGGAGGTATTCCTTAAATTCATCATTATGATAATCAGCCATTCCAGCGTGTGTGAGGACTAAATTCCCATTTGTGTCAATTATATAGGTGGTTGGCAAACTTTGTCCGTTGAACATTTGTGGAAACCGCCCCACCGACTGATAAATTTCAAAATCGTAATTTTTTCGTTTTTGAAAATCGATTGCTTTTTCAAACTTTTCATCTACCGAAAGCATTACGAATTCAACATTTTCATCTTTCAAATCTTTATACAACTTGTTTATTCCGGGCATTTCAGCAATACATGGCGGGCACCAAGTCGCCCAAACATTGAGGAAGATGACCTTCCCTTCAAAATTTTTCAGGTTCACCTGTTTTCCTTCAGAATTTATTAACTGCATGTTTAAATCGGCTGCCAAATCATTTGTTTCGGCAGTTTGTTCCACATCTGGCTTCATTAAACCCGTTGCCAAAACGCCACGTTGCAGGAACCCAAAAACTTCAGTATGCAAACCTGTTGCAAACAGAAATATGAATACGGCAGCAATTGCCGCCCATTGTATTAATTCCTTTTTTACTTTCTTTTTCATTTCAATTTTTTCAGTTTAAAAAATTAGAAAAACAATTCCTTCAGCACGATATAAATTCCCATGAGTAGCACAAACCAGCCAAAACCTTTCTTCAATTTTTTGCCGTCTATAAATCTGTTGAGATAAATTCCAATGAAAATACCCGCAACCGAAATACCTGTGAATATTAAAAGAAAATCCCAGTCAATATTCAAATTTTCCACATCGCCAATAAAACCGATTAAAGATTTTACCGCAATGATGAGCAGCGAAGTGGCAACCGCTTTTTTCATGGGCAATTTTGCCAACAGCACCAGAGCAGGAATAATTAGAAATCCGCCGCCGGCACCAACAATTCCTGTGAGCACTCCCACTACCATTCCTTCAATTAAAATTAGCGGATAATTGAACTTTTGTTCAACTTCTTCAGCGACCTCTTTGCCGTTGTTCCTAATCATTGAATAGGAAGCAAACAGCATGATGAAGGCGAAAAACAACATAATTCCGATATTTTTGGTCACCTCAAAATCGGCTAGCGTAAAAATATGTTCGGGAATTGCGGGAACGAGGAATTTTCTGGTTACATAAACCGCAATAAACGCCGGAATGGCAAAAACAGCGGCAGTTTTAAAATCTACCAGACCTTTTTTAATGTTCTTAACGGCGCCAACCAAAGAGGAAGTCCCCACCACAAAAAGCGAATATGCCGTTGCCGTTACCGGATTGATTGACAATAAATAAACCAGCACCGGCACCGTTAAAATGGAACCGCCGCCGCCAATAAGCCCGAGCGTTACACCAATGAGCAATGCACCAAAATATCCAAGAATATCAAAAAATTCCACAGTCAATTAATTTTGTTGCAAAAATAGCGGCAAAAACCTGCACGTAGCGTAACAAAGGTTACACTGGGGTTTACAGTTCCTTGACAAGGATACTGTTGCGCTGCAGGTTTATTTTCCCTTCGTTTTCCAGCTTTTTTAGAATTCTGGAAATTACTACGCGTGAGGTATGCAAATCCTGCGCAATTTCTTGGTGGGTAACGTTTAGTAGTTCGTGTTGGTTGATTTTTGCCTTGTCCTGCAAGTAGCGCATTAAACGGGCGTCCATGTTCATGAAAGCAATGGTGTCAATGGTTTCCAGCATTTCATTGAGCCGCGACTGGTAACTGTCAAAAACAAAATTGCGCCAGCTTTTATATTTTGCCGTCCATTCCTCCATTTTTTCAATGGGTATCAAGATAAGCGAGGTGTCTTTTTCGGCGACGGCACGAATTCCGCTTTTTGTGTTTCCGAGGCAGCAGGAAAGCGTCATGGCACAGGTATCGCCACGTTCTATGAAATATAAAAGCAGTTCGTCCCCTTCTTTATCTTCGCGTAAAATTTTTATGGCACCTTCCAAAAGCAGCGGCATACTTTTTACGTAATCGCCGATTTCAATAATTTTTTCGCCGGCAGCAACTTCTTTATAAATACCGCTTTCATTGATTTCATTGAGGAGTTCTTCTTCAAAAATAAAGGAATAGGCTTCGGAAAGTAAGGCGTTCATAGCAAACATTTTTTTCAGAAATAAAAATACGATAATAAAACGACGAAGAAAAGCTGAAATAATTCAGTCAAATGTAACATTGGTCACCTTCTAAAGAAATTGAAGTCGGTAATTTTGGTAAATGAAAAACAGTAAATGCTGATTTTTTCAAAAAATAAAAATTAATTAAAAAACATACAAAATGGACACACATTCTTATACCGTAGACCTTGAATGGAAAAACGACCGGAAAGGTGAAATTTCCTCTCCCGAACTAAATCAAACGATGGAAGTTGCCACACCACCAGAATTTCCTAAGGGGATGTCCGGCATTTGGTCGCCTGAACATCTTTTCACCGCTGCAGTGAGCAGTTGTTTCATGACAACATTTTTAGCGATTGCAGAAAACTCCAGATTGGAGTTTAAAAGTCTCATCTGCCCAGCAAAAGGAATTTTAGATAAAGTTGATGGCAAATTTGTAATGAGTGAAGTTATTCTGGAACCTGTTTTAACAATAGTAAATGAGGCAGATAAGGAAAGGGCTGAAAGAATTCTGCAGAAAGCAGAAAAAGCCTGCTTGATTTCTAATTCCATAACTTCAAAAGTCAGTTTGAAGACAACCGTGGAAGTTTAGTTTTCAAAATTGATAACCAATTATTCGTTAACCTAACGTTTACTTTACGCACATACAGTATTCTTAGCTCTTGAAATAAAAGAATATCTAAAAAGCCGCCGCTGTTATAATATTTATCATTTATAAGCGGCGGTTTTTTAATACCTCCACCTAACCAATAAATTTTTATCTTGGCAGTAAATTACTTACAAGATAATGACCATCCAACAATACCTTTCCAACCTAAATAGATTATACACCACCGGCAATGCGCGCGAGCATTCTTACCGTGGCGATTTGCAGACTTTGATTTCTGCTATTTTGCCAGATGTGCTGGTAACAAACGAACCGGCGCGGGTAAGTTGTGGCGCGCCAGATTATATGCTTTCCCGCAAGGATATTCCCGTGGGTTATATTGAGGCGAAAGATATTGGCGTGGATTTGGGCAGCAAAATCCTTAAGGAACAATTTGAGCGCTACAAAGCAGGTTTGAGCAATTTAATTATTACAGATTATCTCAATTTTCAATTTTATAAAGATGGCGATTTTGTGACCGAAATTTCCATTGCCAAACTGGAAGGCGGCGAAATTGTTCCGCTGCCGGAAAATTTTGCGCAGTTTACGCATCTTATCGAGAATTTTGTGCTCACCGTTTCGCAGAGCATCAAATCTCCCACGCGTTTGGCAAAAATGATGGCGGGAAAGGCAAAGCTGATGGCAGATGTTATTGAAAAATCCCTGGACAGCGATGATGAAAATGACAGGCGCACCAACCTGAAATCTCAAATGATTTCCTTTAAGCAAATGCTTATCCATGATATTACCAATAAAAGTTTTGCAGATATCTATGCGCAAACCATCGCCTACGGAATGTTTGCCGCGCGTTATCACGATCCAACTTTGCCCACTTTTTCAAGGATGGAAGCGGCGCAATTAATTCCTAAAAGCAATCCTTTTCTTCGGAAATTATTTCAGGATATTGCGGGCTTTGATCTAGATGACAGGCTGGTGTGGATTGTTGATGAACTGGTGCAGATTTTCCTTGCTTCTGATGTTGCCAAAATCATGAAAAACTTCGGAAAAGCCACCAAACAGGAAGATCCCGTGGTGCATTTTTACGAAACTTTTCTTGGGGAATACAATCCGGCGCTGCGAAAAGCACGAGGAGTTTGGTACACCCCGCAGCCCGTGGTGAATTTTATTGTACGCGCCGTAGATGATATTTTAAAAACTGAATTCAACTTGCCACAAGGTCTCGCCGATACGAGTAAGACGAAAATAAAAGTAAAAGAAGTTACCAAAGCTACTGCCGATAAAAGATCAAAATTACAAGAGGTTGAAGTAGAAAAAGAAGTCCACAAAGTGCAAATTTTGGATCCCGCCACAGGAACCGGAACTTTTCTTGCTGAAGTTATTCGGCATATTCATAAAAAATTTGCGGGACAGCAGGGAATTTGGAGCAAATATGTTACCAATGATCTCATCCCGCGTTTAAACGGTTTTGAACTCCTCATGGCGAGTTACGCCATGGCGCACCTTAAAATGGACATGCTGCTCACCGAAACTGGTTACAAACCAACAGACGACCAAAGGTTCAGGATTTTCCTTACTAACTCGTTGGAAGAAGCACATCCCGATACCGGAACTTTATTTAGCAGCTGGCTAAGTGATGAAGCCGACCAAGCCAACGCCATAAAACGCGACACGCCCGTAATGTGCGTTATTGGAAATCCGCCGTACTCCGTGAGTAGTACAAATAAAGGGAAATGGATAGAAAGTTTAACTGCTGATTATAAAAAAGATTTGAATGAAAGAAATATACAACCACTTTCTGATGATTACATCAAATTTATTCGGTATGGACAGCATTTTATTGATAAAAATGGAGAAGGTGTTCTAGCTTATATTTCTAATAATAGTTTTCTTGATGGTGTTATTCATAGGCAGATGAGAAAAGATCTTCTACAAAGTTTTGATAAAAGTTATATTCTAAATTTACATGGAAATTCTTCTAGAAAAGAAACTGCCCCAGATGGTTCCTCAGATGAAAATGTATTTGATATAAAACAAGGAGTTTCTATAAATCTTTTTATCAGAACCAATAAAAAGAAAAAAGGAGAATTAGGTCAAACTTTTTATTATGATCTATTCGGAAAAAGAGAAGATAAATATGACTTTTTGAGTAGAAGTTCCATTGCGGATTTAGATTGGAATATGTTACAGCAAAATTCGCAGTATTATTTTTTTGTTTATAAAAATTTCTCTGACAAAGTTTCATATGAAAAAGGTTTTTCAACAAATGAACTTTTTCCATTAGGTGCAAGTGGAATAAAAACAGAAAGGGATGGCTTAGTGTTACAATTTACTCCAAATGCCTTAGATAAAATAGTTGACGATTTAAAACAATCAAATATTGAAGAGTTTAGATCAAAACACGGTTTAACAAAAGATGGAAGAGACTGGAAATTATCTTGGGCTAAAGAAGATATTCTTCAAAATCCTTCAGTTCCCCTAAAAGTTCATTACAGACCTTTTGATTTCAGGTATACGTTATATACAGGAAAGAGTAAGGGTTTTCAAGCTTATCCCAGAAAAGAAATAACAGAACATTTTGTGAATAAGAATAATTTAGGACTTATTCATCTGAGACAAAATAATACAAATGAAGAATTTGTATCGTTAATTACTAACGTTATGACTGAAAAAGGATCTTTAGTTTGTGGTAATTATTTTATCAGTCCTCTCTATCTCTACCCAGAAACTTCCGAACAACAAACAACCGAAGCGCAGCCAAAACGAACACCGAACCTTGATCCTAAGATCATTTCCAAAATTGAAAAAAGCCTTGGTTTAACTTTCGTTTCAGAAGAAGAGGAAGGAAGTGTTTGCATGGCAAATTCAGGGGAAGTCCGCAGTTATTTCCGCACAACTTTCGCACCAATAGATTTGCTGGATTATATTTACGCCGTTTTACATTCGCCCGCGTACAGGGAAAAATACAAGGAATTTTTGAAAATTGATTTTCCGCGTGTCTCCTATCCCACAGACCAGGAGCAATTTTTCAAATTAAAAAAATTGGGTGCAGAACTCCGCCAACTGCATTTATTGGAAAGCGAAAAAGTAGAAAATTACATCACCCAATATCCAGAAGACGGCGATAATACTGTAACAAGAAAAATCACCAAAACCAGTCCCGGTTATGAGCCAATAAACGAAACTCACGGCAAAGTCTGGATCAATGAGCAGCAATATTTTGACAATGTTCCGCTTGTAGCGTGGGAATTCTACATTGGCGGCTACCAACCCGCGCAAAAATGGCTAAAGGACAGAAAAGGCAGGGAATTAAGTTTTGAAGATATTTTACATTATCAAAAAATGATTGTCTCTTTAACGGAAACGGATAAAATTATGAAGGAGATTGATGCCGTTTTTGAAGTTTAAAAAATAGCTTATGCAATTACCAAAAGATTCTAGAAATGAGCAATTAGAAACCATTTCTGTGAATAAGTTACGGTCTCTTTTCCCAGTGGATAAATTTATTTTGAAAAAAGAAGATGTTGATAACGGCGTTGATTTCAGAGGTGAGATCAAAAAAGATGGATTAAAGTACGGATTTGGATTTACCGTACAATTAAAAAGTTCAGAATCAATTGACAAAAACAAGGATGGAAGCTATAGCAAATCTATTGATGTTAGTAATATAGAATATCTAATCAACAATGCTCAACCTGCATATTATTGCTTTTATGAAAATAAGGGGGAACAATTTTACTATTTAAACCTTTTTGAATTTATAAAAGATATAAATGAGAGGAAACCAGAATGGGCAGATCAGAAAACAGTAAAAATACGCTTCAGGAATATTTTAAATTCTGATGCTGTTGAAAAAATTTATACCGAAATTTTGCATGAAGGAAATCAAAAAAGAAGACAATCCCAATTTTTAACAAATCAGAATCATAATCTTAACCGGGACTATAAATTCGTAATAGACGAAAAAGGAAATGGTTATTCAGATATTGAGAATATTCTTTTTATTGAAGAAAAAGGATTTTATTTAAATCAATCGTTCAACTGGAAGGAAGTAATTGAAATTCATGAAAAAATATCAGAAACGTCCTTTAAGTCCCCCACGTACCACTTAACTGTAGCTATTGCTTATTATAATATAGGAAATTACTTTAAATCCAGATTGGCAATAAGAAATGCTGAAAAGAATAGTTCTGAAATTGCTCCAATACTTATTCCTCACTTAAAATTTTATAAACTTGAGTTGGACAAAATTTTTGGTTTTTCTGAAGAGATTAATTATAAAAATATTTTGTCATCTCCGGATATAGATGATTCACTAAAAAACCACCTTAAACTGGATGAAATAGTTCAACTTAAATACAGTATGTATTCAGATGAAAATTTTCAATCTTTAGAATTTGAGGAAGGTATAGAAGCTTTTTTAATGCAGCCTAATCTAGAAAGAAGATTCAACTTAATGGCTCACTTAGAAATAACTACATATTTTGCTGACCAGCTAATTTGTTTAATTCCAAAACTTTCTCGATTAAATGGCTTTTCTCTTATAGAGGAAAAGTTTCAGAGGATAAATAAAGCCTTTACTGAAATTCAAAGAGAACAGTTAGAAGTTTCTAATGAATCTGATGTTTATATTCTTGCTCTTAGACATTTCAAATTCTTAATTCACTTTAACACAGTTGCGGTTTATGCCTTTCAAGTTAAAAAAAGTGATAGTTACTGGAAGAAAATTGAAAAATTAGTTTTAACATCTTTAGATTTTTTCAACAAAATACGACATTTAGAAAATCAATTGTTTGCTTTGCAAACTCTTTTAGAGTTTTATCTCTTGATGGATGATATAGAGGAAGAAAAGAGTATCAGAAATCAGCTTTTAATCTTTAAAACTGAAATTGATATTCCTTATTACCAAGACAAAATTAATTTTATTCTAACTGGAGGGACTTTTGTTGAAAATGTAAAAAAAGATTTTTCATCTTTTCAGGAAGAGTTTGAAGAGATAAAAAAAATGAAAGCTGAATTAGAAGCTCTTGATAAATCCGATTCTTTTACCAAGCCAAAAAAAGAAGGACTTACAATAGAGCTATTTCCAGTTGGCCATTTTTATGTTCCAAATGACAAATTAAATTTGTTTTTCTATGACATTGTAAAAATTACCGACAGAGAATTAATAGATCATATTGTGTGGATGGGAAGTAAAGTTATTCCTGTTTTAAATATTCTCATACCTGATATTAAAAACGAAGGTCGAGGGGAAGGAATGGTTGAAAATCGAGGAATTCTAAATTATCAAAATATGTATAGGATTAGAAAGCAACTTTTTGAATTTGAAATAAAAAGAGTTAAGATTAATTTTCCAAATTTTTAAAAAGAGTAGTGGAAAGTTATTTATTATTATAATAAATGATAGTCGGTCAAGCGAAACAGACGGAATTATGAAACATTGATGCTGTTTTTGAAATTTAAAAAATCAGGAACTGTTTTAAAGGAATAATGAAAAAGCATACCACCTCAGAATTTGAAAATGAATGGGCTCTACAGAATGGTAAACGACTGCACATTTCTCAGGCTGACAAAGGGAAGAGAAATTATTTCTGTATTGGTTGTAAAAAGGAAATGGTTGCTGTTGTGGAATTTAAGAACATCGGTCATCAAAAGTATTTCCGCCACCATGTAAATCCTGATACACAAATGGAGCCTTGTACTTTTAACGCAAAACAATATAGAGAAAGGATAGCTAAAGTAATATTAAGGAGAACTAAAAAAATTAAGGTTCCAGCGGTCTACAAATATCCGCCAAAGGGAGAGGAAGGAGAACCTGTTTTTCTTAAAAAATCTCAAATTATTGAAGCTAAAAGAGTATTGACAGAAGTTCAGTTTTTTGAAGATGAAAATGGAGAAATAAAAAACGGTGCGAAAACAGGTTCTGAAGAAAAAAACAACTTAATAAGACCAGATGTTGTTTTTTATAATTCCCGGAACGAACCAATTTTATTCATAGAACTAATCGTAACTCATCCAATTGATGATGAAAAGCTTCCAAAAATTATTCGAATGGGCATCAATACTTTGGCAGTTTATATCCCCCGAGGAACTGACAAAGAAATAGAAGAATCGTTAACAACAGTAAGTAACAAAAAATGGGTTTATCACCATGAAGAATTTAATACAGACTACTTTTCAATATCCAAAAGAGGTACAAGCCGAGTACAACCAATTGATGAAGACCAAGGAAGAATTTATGAGGAAAAGTACCGATGCAGAAAGATACGCATTGAAAATCTTATACGAACGGCTACAAAGATTAATAGAGCAGAACGATTTAAAAATGCAGTCGGAAGTATTACAAGGGAAATTGATAGAATTGAACAGATTATATCAAGAGAAAGACAGGAATTGGAGCGACTGGAGGAAGGAGAAGAAAAAGGAATTCGTGAAAAATATTCAGGAGCTCTCGAAGCAGAAAGAAACGCTATTGAAGAAGAACAAGAAGAAAACACACGAATTGAAGGAGAAAGAAAAAGAATTGAAGATGCTACAAGACCAATTGTCTCCCAACTTCAACAAATTTCAGGAATTAAAGATATTGCAAGATTACCAGAGCGTGGAAAAAGCTTATCAGGAGATATTGAAAGAGAAAAAGCAAATATTGAGAGAGAAAGAGCAGCTATCGGAATACTACAATCAAATATCGAGGGAATTGAAAACGATGAAAGAATATGTGGAGATGAAGAAGAGGAAATTGATTTCTATTTCGCTGAAATTAATAGAATCAAAAAACGAATTGAATCCGCAGCAACAGCTGATTCTGGACGATGAAATAAGGAATAGCGATTTATAAATCATGGGAGTTCCAATAAATAGCCGTGGTGGTTCTACTAAATGAACCGTGACGGTTATAAAAAAGATCGTGACAGTTCCACCAACAGACCGCGGCGGTTCCAACAAATAATCCGTGGCGGTTTCAGGAAAAACCGTGGCGGTTTCAGGAAAAACCGTGGCGGTTCCCATTATTAGACCGCGGCGGTCACAAAAAATAACCATAGCGATTCCCATAAACAAACCGTGGCGGTTCCAACAACAGAACGTGGCGTTCCAACAAATAAAACATGTCAGTTCCCATTAATAGACCTAGGCAGTTTCAAGAAAAAACCGTGGCGGTTTCAACAATGACGGTTTCAGGAAAAGATTTTGGCAGTTTAAAAAAGACCGCGGCGGTTTCCATTAATAAACCGAGGCAGTTTCAGGAAAAAATTACGGTGGTTTCAAGAAAAGACCGTGACGGTTCCAACGAATAAACTGCCGCGGTCACAAAAACAACCGTAGCAGTTCTCATAAACGAACCGTATCGGTGCCAATGAATAAACTGTGGTGGTTCTAATAAATGAACAGTGGCGATTCCAAACAAAGACCGCGGCGGTTTCAACAAATTACCGTGACGGTTGCAAGAAAAGATCACAGCGGTTTCAACAAATAAACCGTGACGGTTCCAACAAATAAACAGTAACGGTTTCAATAATTGACGGTGACGGTTTCAACAATAAACCGTGGCAGTTTCAACAATACCGTAGCGGTTTCAAGAAAAAACCGTGGCGGTTTGAAAAGGATCTGGGCAGTTCCAACAAATAAACCGTGGCGGTTGCAAGAAAAGACCGTGGCGGTTTCAACAAATAAACCGTGACGGTTTCAATAATTGACGGTGACGGTTTCAACAATAAACCGTGGCAGTTTCAACAATACCGTAGCGGTTTCAAGAAAAAACCGTGACGGTTTGAAAAAGATCTGGGCGGTTCCAACAAATAAACCGCGGCGGTTGCAAGAAAAGACCGTGACGGTTTCAACAAATAAACCGTGGCGGTTTCAACAAATGACCGTGACGGTTGCAAGAAAAGATCGCAGCGGTTTCAACAAATAAACCGTGACGGTTCCAACAAATAAACAGTAACGGTTTCAATAATTGACGGTGACGGTTTCAACAATAAACCGTGGCAGTTTCAACAATACCGTGGCGGTTACAAGAACAGACCGTGACGGTTTCAAGAAAAGACCATGACGGTTTCAACAATAAACAGTCGGGGTTTCAAGAAAAGACCGTGTCGGTTGCTACAAATAAACCGTGACGGTTTCAAGAAAAGACCATGACGGTTTCAACAATAAACAGTCGGGGTTCCAAGAAAAGACCGCGGCGGTTCCAACAACAAACCGTGGCGGTTTGAAAAAGATCGGGACGGTTCGTGGGATTCACCCCAACCGTTCCTTCATCAAAGAAGTGTTTATTTCGGAACCATTTGTATACGTAAGATCAAAAGTTTCAATCAGTTTAGAAATTGCTGGATTGATATTCAACAGTTTTTCCACCATCATATCTATCCCAGAAATACGATTGCAAGATTTAATCTCACTTATAGTTGCTTTTTTACAAATCTGATCATTCATGTTCTCAATGAAAATATCTGCTAAATCTGTATTATTAGGATAAAACCTATCTTCAATAAATTTACTTACCGAAATATCCAGTCCACATTTTCTTAATTCTATGGCTTTTTTTTCCCAAAGGGTATAAGCGTTTTTATCTGGAAACGCTATAATTTTGTAACCTTTCAGATGCTTAATATATTTCCAATTTAGACCACTGATTCCCCCAGTTGCCAACCATGTGAATTCAGGTTTAAAAATGCTCATAATAAT